>CAYWYB010000065.1:0-19693 GCA_964462145.1 uncultured Rhodospirillaceae bacterium | reverse complement strand
CTCCTCGGACATGGGCACGCCGTTGGCCAGACGATCCGCCTTGACCGCCCGTTCCTTGTCGCCGGGGACCAGGATCGGTTCGTCCGCATTGGCCGGTTTGGCGCTTTTCACATAGTCGATGTAGCGCTTGATATCGTCGGCGAAGCCGCCGCCCTGATCGAAAACCTCGACGGAGAGATAGATCGACAGCATGCCGTTGGCGAAATGCTCCCCTTCCAGCCCGGTGGCGCGGTTGCCGGTCAGGGAACCGCCCAACAGCTCGCAGATAAAGGCCAGGCCCGAGCCCTTGTGATCGCCCATGGCCCGAATGGCGCCATAGCCGTTGCGCTCGGCGGGCGGTGCATCGGGACCGGCGCTGCCGTACAGAACTTCCGGCTCGGATGTATGGGTGCCGTTTTCGTCGATCAAGGCACCTTCGGGCAGCGGCTTGCCGCCCTTGTAGGCGACCAGCACCTTACCCTCGGCCACAATGGAAGTGGCGAAATCCAGCACCACCGGCGGCTCGTCGCCCCTTGGCACGCCGACGCAGAACGGCGCGGTGGAAAAGCGCGCCTCGGCGCCGCCGAAAGGCGCCACCAGGACCGAGCCGCGGGCGTTGACGAAATGAATGGAAACGAAGCCTTCGGCGGCAGCCATTTCGGCCCAATCGCCGATGCGCCCCAGATGCCCCGAGTTATTCAAGGCGACAACGGCCGCGCCGTTCTTCGCCGCCTTGTCCAGGCCAAGACGGACTGCCTGTTCGCCGATGGTTTGGCCGAAACCGTATTGGCCATCCAGAATGCACAAGGCATCTGTATTCAGACCGATATGCACCTTGCGCCCGGCATGGAACATGCCGCGTGACAGCCAATCGATATAGCGCGAGGTACGGATCACCCCATGGCTGTCATGGCCGGTCAGGTTCGCGCCCATCAGGCGCATGGCGATCCGCTCGGCCTCGTCCCGCATACAGCCGCCGCGATCGAATATTTCGGCGATCAGGGCTTCCAATTGCTTGGCTTCAACTTTCAACGACATGCAAAATTCCTCACTTAATCCAGTCCTGTCATTAATCGCCGGGCCTAGGGGAAAGCAATAGAAAAATCTATTTCAGGCGCGCCTTCAGGACCTTACCGGTGCTGGTCTGAGGCAGCTGTTCCATAATCCGTATTTCACGCGGCTGCTTGTAAGGTGAGAGGCGTTCGCGCAGGGTCGCGGCCAGGCGCTGGGTATCGACCGTCATGCCCACGGCGGGCTGGACATAGGCAACAATCGCTTCGTTCTTGCCATCCGCGTCATCAGGCACACCGATCACGGCGGAAGCCGCGACCGCCGCGTCGTCATTGAGAACATTCTCGATCTCGGCTGGGTAAACGTTGAAACCGGAGCGGATGATCAACTCCTTCAGGCGGCCGAGAATGTAAAGATTGCCTGCTTCATCAAGGCTGGCGATATCGCCCGAGGCGAACCAGCCGCCCGTCCGCATGGCCGCCGCCGTCGCGGCCTCGTCGCGGTAATAGCCCAGCATGTTGCCGGGACTGTGGACCCACAACTCCCCCTCCCCGCCGGTTGGCATTTCCGCGCCGGCTGCATCGACAACCTTCACTTCGACACGGGGCAACGGCGGTCCGACGGAAAGGCCCGGAGCCTGATTGTCTGGCCGGCTGAAGCTGATCGACGGTCCGGTTTCGGTAATGCCGTAACCATTGTGCAATGGCTGTCCGAAGGCCGCCTCGACACGTTCCTTCAACAGCGCATCCAGCGGCGCGCTGCCAACGCCGAGTACCCGCAGCTTGGCCGCGCTCAAATCCAGCCCAGCATCGGCGATCACCTTGCTAAGCGCCAGATAGGCCGCCGGCGGCGCGTTCAGGATCGTGACCTCGCCCGCCATCGCCATGTCCAGAAACGCCATTGGGTCAAACCGCGCCACCGCATGATAGCGAGCACCGCTCAACAGCGCCGGCAGCAGCAAACCGCCAAGGCCAAGGCTGTGTGACATGGGCGCCAGACCATACAGCGTGTCATCGGCGCAATAGCCTCGTTCTTGGGCCACCACGGCGGCATTGAAGAGCAGATTTCGGTGGCTCAGCATCACGCCCTTGGGCTGACCGGTGGAGCCGGAGGTATAGATCATCGCCGCGACCTGTTGCTCGGAAGCCGGTCCCCATGGTTCCGGTTCAGCCGGCAGTCCCGCAAGAATATGCACCGGCCCCAACGCAACAGCCGCAAAAGTCTCGGCGTGGGCCAGGGCCGCGGGAGAGGCCGCGCTGATAAAAACCACGGCGCGGGGCCGACAGTGTTCCTGGATGCCGGTGATTTCTCTGGCCGTCATGCGGGCGTTGACCATCACGGGCCAGGCCTCCAATCGCTGCACCGCGAAAAACAACACGACCGCTTCGACGCTGTTTTCCAATACCAGCAGCACCCGGTCGCCGGCCCGCACGCCATGCTCGGTCAGCCGCTCGGCACTATTGGCGACACGGGCGGCCAGTTGCGCATAGGTCAAATGCTCTTCGTCATCAGAGACAATAACCCTATCGGCAGCGCGTTCGGCACCGGCGTCCAGCAGGTGGGTCAGCCGGCTTGGCTGCCCACCCAGGACTTCATCAATACTCAACACTGCAAAGGCTCAACTACGTGCCGGCAGCAGGACTCCGGGGTTGAGAATTGCGTTGGGATCAAGACGATCCTTGGCGCCGGCCATGGCGGCAGCGAAGAGGTCCGGGCGCTGGCGGTCGTACCAGGTCATGTGCTCGCGGCCCACGGCGTGGTGATGGGTGACAGTACCGCCATGTTCGATCACCGCATCCAGTGCAATAGTCTTGATCGCCAGCCATTGCTCCGCCATGGCGCCGTGACGGCCCTTGGCCTGGAAGGAAATGTACGGCGCCGGCCCATCGGGATAGCAATGGGTGAAACGGCACGAGACCGAGCCCGGCTGCCCCGTGACATCCACGATCGCCTGTCTGGTCGCGGCCAGAACCTCCTCATAGAACTTCGGGAAACGCTCCCAGGTGATCGAGGTTTCGAAAGTATCGGTAATAACTCCCATCTCGATGGTCGCGGTCTTGAAATAGGGCATGCGGATGAAGGCATGACGCCAGGCACCGGCGGCACCGGAACGGTGCCCCTCGCCGCTTTTGGCGCTGCCGTCGTCATAGCTGCCGCCGAAATCACGAACAATTTCCAGGGCGCGCTCCAGCCACGGCTCCATTGGGTGATCGGCGCTTTCGAAGCCGAGAATAACCACCGACTGCTTGCCGTCGCCAAAGCCATTGTTATAGGCCTCGTCGGCATCAAGGAGACGTACATTGGCCGGGAACAGCGCCGATTGACAAACCATGCGTACGGCCTCGGCCGCCTTTAGAACGTCATCGAACAATACAGCGCCGCCGGCTCGGAATGTGGGCCGGTCCTGTAGGCGCATCCAGGCCTCGGTAATGATGCCCAAAGCGCCTTCGGAGCCAATCATCAGGCGGTCGGGGCTGGGACCGGCGCCGGAGCCGGGCAAACGCCGGCTCTCCATGGTGCCGACGGGGGTAACCGTGCGCAGGCTTTCGACGAAATCATCAATATGGGTGTACAGCGTGGCGTAATGGCCGCCCGAACGGGTGGCGATCATGCCGCCCAGGGTGGCCAATTCCATGCTTTGCGGGAAATGCCGCATGGTCAGGCCATGGGTCTTCAACTGCGCCTCCATGGCCGGTACGCGGATACCGCCCTGAATGCGCGCCGCCCTGCTGGTCTTGTCGACTTCAAGGATTTTGTCCAGCTTGGTCAGGTCCAAACTAATGGTGCCGTTGTAGCTGCCGCCGACCTCCGGCTCGACGCCACGGACCACGGAAGATCCGCCGCCGAAAGGTATCACCGCCACATTGGCACCAGCGGCATATTCATACACCGCCTCGATATCGTTCTCGTCCCGGGCGAAGGCGACAATGTCGGGGGCAGGCGTGAAATCACCGTCAAAGATACGGGTATAGTCGGGCACGGACTTGCCATAGGTATGCACCAGACGGTCGCGCTTTTCCGTCGTCGCGAAGGCGGCCATGGAGGTGGGAATTTCCAGACGCGGGGCATGCAGCTCGATCGCATCCTCGGTGGGCGCCTTGCGGATTTCGAAATCGCCCGTGAAACGTTCCCTATAGCGGGAGGTGATCATCTCGTGCTCTTCGGCCGAGATATCATCGCCCTCGAAGCCCCAGCCAACAATCTTCAGTTTTCTTTCCGTCATGATTTGGTTTCCTCTGCTTGCTTTTATTGCCGCCTCTGTTGGGCGTTATGGTTCAATCCAGGTTCATTTCCCGGCTCATCACCCGGATGGCCGGTTGCACTTCGTCGATCATCAATTGTGTCTGCCGTATGGTATCGCCATCGTCGCCGGCCAGGGGGCGGAGAATGATTTTCGGCAAGCCGGCGGCGGCGAAGGCACGGACCTTGTCCAGGATCTCCTGTGCACCGCCGACGGCGAAACTTTGCCGCGAGTCACGTCCGCCGACCCGCTCAAAGCGTTCGGCGGCGCGGACCACCACATCGTCATCCCATTTGCCAAAGCGGAAGTTGATGCCGGTACCAAAATGGTCATCCTCGAACGCCCGGCCCGCATCCTGCATGCCCTGCTTGATGGCCGCCACGGTGACACCGGCCTGTTCCGGGCTTTCGAACGAGGCTTGCCAGCCGGTGCCGTATTTCACCGTGCGCCGGATCGCCGCCTGGGACGAGCCGCCGATCCACAACGGCAGCTCCTTTTGCACCGGCAGGGGTGAAATGCGCACGCCGTCATATTGAAAGAATTCGCCATCCAGGGTCACTGTTTCGCCGCGCCACAGCCGGCCGATAATCTCCAGCCCCTCGTCCGTGCGTTTGCCCCGGCGCTTGGTCGGCGTACCCGTGGTGCGCCAATCCGCCGAAAAGGTACTGCCGATACCAAAGGCGGGCAGAATGCGGCCATTGCTCAAGACATCGATGGTGGCGCATTGCTTGGCCAGAACCAGAGGATTGCGCAAGGCGACGGACGCGACGTTCATGCCGAATTTCAGTTTTTTGGTGGCGCCCGCGATAGCGGCCATGGTGGTCATGCATTCCAGCATGGGTTCCTTGGAAACCAGGGTATCGGTCTGCCAGATGGAATCGACATCACCCTCTTCACACATCCCCACCCATTTCCAGAACCCGTCCGTGCTGGAGAAAGGATAGGTCGACAGGCCGATACCGGCGCGAATGCTCATAAATCCGGATCCTCAATCATCTGAAGATCCAGCATAGCGGGGTTCTGCCAAGGGGCAGACATATTTTTTCCGTGGCCGACACCGAGCCTGTTGGTTCAGGCCCCCGCGGCGGCTGTAATACCCACGGCGAGGAACAGCGACCATTGGAACTGCCTGTAAATCGCGCCAGATAGGCCGGAGCTGGCGACCAGCAACAGATGTACCGCGCCATAACAAAGGAACTGCGCCGCGACATACAGGGCGAGGGCATTGCGGACCGCGCCATCACCAGGCATCAGCGCCGCATAAAACAACGCCGCCGCAGCCAGCACTAAAGTCACGGTCGACATATGCCAGACAAAGGCCATGATCCGCTTTGATGTGGGATCGAAAGCCGCCCCCAGCATGGGCAGAAAGAACTGCTTTCGGCCCAAGGTGCAGTGCCCCGCCACCATAAAGGCGGCCAGGACGCCCGAGATAAGCAACAAGCTGTTCATGCCGCCGTCTCCGCCGCCAGACGCATGCGGGAGGCATTGGGCGGACCGCCGGCGAATTCACCAACCTTGGCCGCGAACGCCTTGAAAAAATCCTGCGATTGCAGATGCGTCAGTGTTTCCTCACTATCCCAGCGTCCCACATGAACCCGGCTCACACCATCCGCCGCCACGTTAACCCGGTAGGAAAACCTGCCCCTTAGGACAGGATCATCATCGATAGCGGCGACAAAGTCCTCGACCGCCGCCAACCATGCCCCTTCGTCACCATCATAATCATACTGAATAAGAATACCGTTCATGGAACCGTCCCCCTTGCTCGTCTGCTGAATAGGCAAATGGTAGGGCGGGATGTATTATTTAGAAAATTTATTATTGATATATCATTATATTGATTTTATGAATTATCTATGGACCTGAACCTCTTCTCCGTTTTCGATGCGATCATGCGGCATCGGTCCGTCTCCCTGGCCGCGCAAAGCCTTGGCCTGACCCAACCGGCGGCCTCGAACGCCTTGACCCGGTTGCGCGGCCAGCTTGGCGACCAGTTATTCGTGCGCTCCAAAAACGGCATGCTGCCAACGAAATTCGCCACGGCAATGGCGCCAACGGTCGAACGCGCCCTGGCTGATTTACAGGCCGCCGCACAAGACGGCCCGGAACAGGGCGTCATATTGGAGACGCTGAAACGCAGCTTTATTTTCGTAATGTCCGATTTGGAGGAGGTGTTGTTCCTGACCGACCTGGTCGGCGGTCTGGCGAAGGCGGCGCCCGGGGTTTCGATCGAAGCACGCCCCTTCCGCAGCGATATTCTCCAGGACGCGCTTGAGTTCGAGCAGGTGGATTTCGTCATTGCGCATCTGACCATGCCGTTCAAGAACCTGGTTTCGCGGGCCCTGAGCAAACAGGATTTCGTCTGTGTCCTGCGGCCCGGCCATCCAGCGGCCAGGGCGGAAAGCGACATAGACATTGAGACATATCTCGACCTGGGCCATGTCCTGGTGGCGCCGGACCTGGGCGGCCGGCGGGGCGTGATCGACGGCCAGCTTCGCAACATGGGGCGGAGCCGTTCCGTCGTTTGCTCGGTACCGCATTTCCTTTCCGCCTGCCTGCTGGTTTCGCAAACGGACCGCGTCGTCACCCTGCCCCGGCAATTAGCCGAGAAGGCCTCCGAATACTACGATCTGCGTCTTCTCGAGTTGCCCTTCGCAACGGACAGTTTTTCCATTGGCCTGCACTGGCTGTCGACCCGGGACAAAGACCGCGAGCACGCGGCCATGCGCAAATTTATCCTCTCGACCCTAGCGCCGAAAATTTAGACCTGCACCACGTCAGCCCATCTGGCACACTAGCCGCAAAACAGTGTAGCGAGAGGAAGTTCCCATGCGGGTGATGACAACAATTCCACAACATGATCTGCGCCAGGTGCCAGAGGCGGTCCGCGCGATCGAGGCCAAGGGCTATGACGGCGTTAACACGCTGGAAAACCGCCACGATCCCTTCATGCCCCTGGGCGTGGCCGCCGTGAACAGCGAGCGGCTGCAACTGGCGACCGGCATCGCCATCGCCTTCGCCCGCAGCCCCATGGCGGTGGCCAACATCGGCTGGGACCTGCAGGCCGCCTCCAACGGCCGTTTCGTGTTGGGCATCGGCAGCCAGGTGAAAGGCCATAACGAGCGCCGATTTTCAGCCCCCTGGTCGCCCCCTGCCCCACGCCTGCGGGAATATGCCCAGGCCCTGCGCGCCATCTGGAACAATTGGAAGACCGGTGAGGCGCTGAATTTCGAAGGCGAACATTACCGCTTTACCCTGATGACGCCGAATTTCACGCCGGAGCCGATCGATGCTCCCGCCCCGCCCATTACCGTTGCCGCCGTGGGTCCCGCGATGATGAAAGTCGCCGGCGAGGAATACGACGGTGCCCGCCTACATCCCTTTTGCAGCCGCAAATATCTGGAAAACATCGTCGTCCCGCGCCTGGAAGGCGCCATGGCCAATGTTGGCCGCAGCCGGGAGAATTTCGAGATTTCGGGCGGCGGCTTTATCGCCACCGGCGCGGATGACGAGGCGGTCGCTAAAATGGTGGAATGGGTGCGCATGCGGATCGGCTTTTATGGCTCGACGCGTGCCTATTGGCCGGTGCTGGAGCAACATGGCCTGGAAGATCTGGGCATGAAGCTGAACCACATGTCGAAGACCGATCAATGGGACAAGATGACGGCAGAGGTCGATGACGATCTTGTGCATCTGTTCAGCGCCGTGGGCCGTCATGACGAAATCGCCAGCGCCATCGAAAAACGTTTCGGCGGCATTTCCGACAGTATATCGGACAGCGCCTCGTCGGAACTGCGCGGCGGCATGCCCGCGGACGTGCTCCAGGATATTCAGCGCATACCGACCAAATTCAAAGGTTTTGCGGGCTAGCAGTCTGTCGCATGATTGGAAGAAACGATGCTTCTAGAAGCAGTCCGATTACGCATGATAGGGTCGAGCTTGAAGATTACTTGGCAAATGTCGAATGCAAACGTCGAATAATGGGTGTGCACGAATATGGGCAGGTATCAAATTGACGGCGCCATGGCGGTCGAGCAAAGCCGCGATATTCCAATCGCGGGCCATTACGATGTCATCGTGGCGGGCGGCGGTACCGCCGGCAGCGGCGCCGCCGTGGCAGCCGGACGCATGGGCGCCAAGACGTTATTGATCGAGCGCGCCTCCTATCTCGGCGGCACATCGACCGGCGGCATGATGGGGGTGATGTGGGGACCCTACGATAGCTACTCCGGCTATTGCAAGGAAGTGGTCGACGACATGCTGGCCATGGGCGCGGCCCAGCCCGGTGCCATCGTCAATTTTGATACGGCGGCATTGAAACAGATTCATCTGGCCAAGTTGCAGGCCGCGGGCGCCGCGCCGCTGTTTTATAGCTACGTCGTCGATGCTATAGTCGAGGACGGCACCGTGCGAGGCGTTGTCGTCGAGAATAAGTCCGGCCGCCAGGCAATCCTGGCCCATACGGTGATCGACGCCACCGCCGACGGCGATGTCGCCGCTTTCTCGGGAGCTGACTTTCAAAAGGGCAGATCCGACGGCGCCATGCGGCCGGTGACGGTGCTGTTTCGCCTCGGCAATGTCGATATTGATGCCCTGCTGTCCTATGCCCAGGAACATCCCGACCAGTTCATGGCCGACGAGCATGTCAACTTTGTCAGCCCGCAGGAACGCAAGATGCGCCTGGCCGGTTTCTTCGATCTTATAACGGCGGGTCGGGAGGCGGGCGAACTGGATGCCGATTGCCATTACCTACGTGTCGAGAGCGTTGATTTCGAGACCCGGATCGCGCTGATCAACACGGTCCGCGTCTATGGCATCGATGGTACCGACGCCTGGCAGGTCACCAAGGGCGAGTTGGCGGCACGCCGGCAGATGGCCGATCTGATCCAGTTCATGCAGGCCAAGGTGCCGGGGTTTCAGAATGCGTTTCTGGTCGATTCCTCCGACATGCTTGGCGTGCGCGAGACCCGGCACGTGGTTGGCGAATATATTCTGACCAACGACGATATCGCCGAGGGACGGCAGTTTGACGATGTTATCGGGCTGAACTGCGGCCACCTGCCGCCCAACCAGGAAGTCCACAGTCCCGACGGCAACGAAGGCGGCCAGAACGACCGGGCCAACCGGGCCGATCCCTGGTCCAGGATCAGCCACGAGATCCCCTATGGCGTCATGCTGGCGAAGAATGTCGACAACCTGCTCCTGGCCGGGCGGCACGTCTCCGCCACACACGAAGCGGACCGCATCATGCGCCACATCCCGCCCTGCATCATGGTTGGTCAGGCGGCGGGTACGGCAGCGGCCCTTTGCGCCGAACTCGACGTCTCCCCCAAGAGGCTCGAGGTGCGGCGCCTACAGGCCAGTTTACTGCGGTCGGGTGTTGACCTCGGCCGGCCAATCCCGGGCCTGCGCTAGTCCGATCCGCTGGCTTCCAGTCCGGGGCGGATCAGGGGCTGGCGGTCGCTCTCGCGTTCGTACTTGCGGGCCGGGTTATTGATCACCTCGGCCAGGGGCGCGGCCTGGAACGATGCCTGGATCTGCCGTGCCGGCGGCGTGCCGTACATGGTGGTGCGCTGCACCGGATTGCGGCCCATATCGCGGATCAGGCTCTCCATGGCATGAGGGGGCAATTCCTGGCCGTGTTCGGAACCAGCCGCGCGGGTAATGGTCTCGTTCATCAAGGTGCCGCCCATGTCGTTGACGCCCGCATTCAGGGCGGCGCGGATACCATCCCGGCCCATCTTGACCCAACTGGTTTGGATGTTCGTCAGGTGCGGGTGCAAGACCAGACGCGCCACCGCATGCATCAACAACGCCTCGCGATAGGTCGGGCCCATGCGGGCACGGCCTTTCAGATAGATCGGCGCTTCCATATGCACAAACGGCAGCGGCACTAATTCGGTGAAACCGCCGGTCTTGGCCTGCAACGCGCGCAGGCGCAATAGATGCCGGGCCCAATGGATGGGCCGGTCCACATGGCCGAACATGATCGTCGCCGTGGTGCGGAAGCCGACGCCGTGGGCCGCCGCCATCACCTCGAACCACTGATCCACCGTCAGCTTGTCAGGACAGAGCACCCGGCGGACCTCTTCATCCAGCACTTCCGCCGCCGTACCGGGCAAGGAGCCCAGGCCGGCCTCTTTCAGCTGGCCAAGAAACTCCGGCAGGGACAATCCAAGCGTCTCGGCGCCCTGGTAAACTTCCAGGGGCGAGAAGGCATGAATATGCATATCCGGCGCGGCGTCCTTTACCGCGCGCAGAATGTCCAGATAGGTCTGGCCGGTATACTCGGGATGGATGCCGCCCTGCATGCAGACTTCGGTGGCGCCGCGGTCCCAGGCCTCCGCAACGCGGCGGGAGATTTCATCCAACGACAGATCATAGGGCCGGCCGCGCAGATTTTCGCTCAACTTGCCCTTGGAAAAGGCACAGAACTGGCATTTGAAATAGCAGATGTTGGTGTAGTTGATGTTGCGCACGACGACGTAGGAAACATCGTCGCCATTGACCCTCTGCCGCAGGGCATCGGCGGCCTGACAAACCGCGTCGACCTCGCCGCCACGGGCCGCGAACAGTCGGCTGACCTCGCCTTCATCCAGATCCTCGCCATCGCCGGCGCGGCTCAACAAACGGTCTAACTCCGGCACATAAGGAGAGGCGGAGGCGATCGCCACGGGGGGTGCGACATCGATGCCCGGCGCCCAGGTATCCGTGCGCGCCAGGCCGGCGGCATCAACCTTGTTCAATACCGACGGCACGAAAACGGCATCCAGCCAGCGTTCGGCATCTTGCGCGTAGTCGGGATAGATCGCCAGGCGTTCCACCAGATGCTTGCCGCCGCGCGCCGTATCATCCGCCAGCTGACGCAGGTGCGGCCAGGGCGCTTCTGGGTTGACGTGGTCCGGTGTTACGGGCGAGACCCCGCCCCAATCATCAATGCCCGCGTCGATCAGACTGGGCGAGTCGCCGGGGCTTAGATTTGGCGGCGCCTGAATGTGTATCTGCGCACCGAAAATCAGCCGCGCCACGGCGATACTCCAGCGCAATTCGTCGATCGGCGCATCGGGCCAATCGGCCATGCGGGTATCGTCCTTGGCGCGGAAATTCTGCACGATAATTTCCTGGATATGACCGTATTGATCGTGCAGATCACGGATCGCCAGCAGGGCCTCGATCCGTTCCGCCCTGGTCTCGCCAATGCCGATCAGAATGCCGGTCGTGAACGGCACCGCCAAGCGTCCCGCCGCCGCGATCGTGGCCAGGCGAGTGGCGGGATCCTTATCGGGCGAGCCGTGATGGCAGGCGCCTTTTTCCATCAAGCGCGGCGAAATGCTTTCCAGCATGATGCCTTGGGAGACGGAAACCTCCCTCAGGGCGGCCAAATCAGCCTCCTCCATCACGCCGGGATTGAGATGCGGCAGCAGGCCCGTTTCCTCGAACACCAACAGGGCCATGGCGCGCAGATACGACAGGGTGGTTTCATAGCCCAGCTCGGCCAATTCCTCGCGCGCCACGCGATAGCGCTGCTCCGGCTTATCACCCAGGGTAAACAGGGCCTCTTTACAGCCGGCCTCCGCTCCCGCACGGGCCACGGCGAGGATTTCGTCCGGGGTCAGATAGGCCCGCTGGCCCTTACGCGGCGGGTGGGCGAAGGTGCAATAATGGCAAACGTCGCGGCACAGTTGCGTCAGGGGGATGAAAACCTTGCGGGAATAGCTGATCAGACGGCCATGGCCCTGATCGCGCAAGGCAACGGCGGCGGCCTGCATTGCATCCAGTTCGGTTAATTCGGCAAGCGCCAGGGCTTGGTCCCGATCAGGGCGCCCCGAACCCACTTGATCCAGCCATGCCTCGAATTCCGTCCGCAACGCCATTCAAACCAATCCCTTAACCCTGCCCTAATCGGGCGGCAATGCCCGAAGCCTGCAAGTACTGAAAACTGCCACAATCATGTTGACCGGCACAAAACAGCCGTAAATCGTCCGGCGTGTCAATGTCCAAGGCAAAACCGGGCAATTCCAATATTGTGGGTTCAACGCCGTTGTCACGCGCTATCTGGCAATGACGGTGAAAACTATCCGGGCCAAAAGCAGGCTGCAGCAGGTCCGGGGGCCACATTGCCAGACAATTGGTGCCGTCATGATCCCGGGACGGTACCACACAGGCAGCCGGCGCGTCCGGCTGTAGGTTGGCGATTTGGCCAACTTCATCCGGTGTTATCATGGGTACATCGCCCGGCACATGCATCATGGCATCGACGCCTTCGCCGGCCAGCACCTCGCCCGCCTGGCGCACGGCGGCGCTGTAACCGCCCGGCTGGCGTTCCGCCATCACGCGCGCGCCAAGCCAGCGCGCTTTGTTCAGGGCCTCTTCATCGCCGCTGATCACCACCACGCCGTCCAGGCCGGACAAGGCAGCCAGAACATCGCGCAGCATATGTTCCGCCAAGTCACCGCGTTCCTGGGGCGAAAGCACATCGGCCAGACGTTGCTTAGGGGCATCAAAACCCTTGATCGGCACCACGGCCCACATCAGACAGCCAGTTCGTCAATGGCGGCGATAACATAATCCGCCAGGCCGTCACGATCTTCCAGGCTGGCCATTACCGTCTGGGCCATCAGGGCACGCATATCCAGGGCGTCGATTTCATCGAAAAGATCGGCATCGGTTTCATCAAGCACGAAACCGTCGATCAGGCCCTCGTAATGGCGCGCCACCGCCAGGGCCGTGCTTGGCATGCCCAATTCGGTCATCATCTTTGCCGCCGGGCCCTTGATTGCCAGACCGGCGACGATAGGCGAAACGGCAATGATCGGTGCCGCGGTCGCGTCCAAGGCATCGCGCACGCCTGGCAACCGCAGGATCGGGTCAATACTGACGAACGGATTGGACGGCGTGATAATCACCGCCCGCAGCTCAGGGTTCTTCAAAGCGGCCACGAAATCCGCCTGGGGCCTTGCCTGGGCCATGCCATCGAATTCAAAACCCGTGACCACGGGCGCGCACTGGTCGCGCACGAAATAATGCTGAAAGGCCAAGGGACCGTCGGCGGTTTGCACCATGGTACGCACCGGATCATCGGTCATGGGCACAACACGCGCATCAATGCCCAACTGCCGGGTGATTGCCGCCGTTACCTGGGTCAGACTATCGCCCCGCGCCAGGGCTTGGGTACGCAGCACATGCATGGCCAAATCACGGTCGCCAAGATTGAACCAATCCTCCCCACCCAACTCTGCCAACGCCTGCATGAAGCGCCAGCCTTCGTCGGCCCGGCCCCAGCCCTTTTCCTGATCATTCAGGCCCGCCAGGGCATAGACCACCGAGTCGATATCGGGACAGATGTTCAGGCCCAGATGTTCAAAATCATCGCCCACGTTGGTTACGATCAACAAATCATCGCCAAGGTTCAGGCGGGACAGACCAAGCGCCAGCTTGGCGCCGCCAACGCCGCCCGAAAGGGCTATGATGGGGGAACCACTCATCAACGGAACATATCCATTTCCTTCGGACGGACGAGTGCATCGGCGCCCTGATCCGAGGCCGGGAACTCAAGACCGCGAATGACCACCACCGGCCGGCCCTCATTTCCCTGCCCCTGCAGGACCGAGGCGGCGGAGGACAATTCATCGGCCAGGCCGACCTCGCTCACCAGCAACTCGCGGCCAAACAGATCCGGATCGCCACGCAAATCCCACAGCGCCGGCAGGCCGGCGGAACCGATGGCCAGTCCCATGGTACCCTGGCGCCAGGCCCGGCCCACGCTGTCATTGATGATCACCGAGACCTCGACACCATGGCGTTCCAACATCGTCTGGCGCAGGGCCCGGCAATCGGCGTCCGGATCCTCGGGCAGCAGCAGCACATGTTCCGACCCGTCCGCCTGTTCCACATTGGAGGCATCGATACCCGCGTTGGCCATGACGATGCCGATACGATGGGCCACGATCAAAACGCCGGGACGTTTGCCCACCACATCAACGGATTCATCCAGGATCAACTGTACCTGGCGCGGATCCTTGTCGACCTCGACCGCCAACGCCTCCGCCTCCGCCGTCGGCGTGACATCACGCAGGTCAACAATACGGTTGGCGGATTTAGAGACGATTTTTTGCGCCAGCACCAGGATATCGCCATCCTGCAACTTTTCGCCGGCGCGGCTCACGCCATCGGCAATTAACGTGGCCAGATCATCGCCGGGCTTAACCATCGGCATATCCGGCAGGGTAAACAACTGCATACTGGGGGACGCCATGGCGGTCTAATGATCTCCTTTTTCAGCCGAACCCGGCGCGCCGGTAATGTGGATACCTGCGCCGGCGATCTTGTAGCGGTTGTTCATGAAAATCAGGGCGGAGGTCAGGGCCTCTGAGACCACGGAGTTTTCGATCCGGCCCGCATGCCAGGCCCGCATGGAGGCATCCTCGGCCAGGCCGACGACGATCTCGCGGGCCTCGGGGTCATTGCCGCAGACCAGGATATCGCAATCGATATCATGTTCCAGATCCGTCAGATGATCCGCCGCCACGTTCTGGAAGGCGGAGACCACGCGCACCCCCTCGCCCAGGAAAATCTGCGCGCCCTTGCCGGCGGAGCCATGTTCGGGCAAATGCACGGTGCGGACTTTCGGCGGCATAAGGGGCACGGTGACATCAACCATGATCTTGCCCTGACAACCGGGCTTGATCGCCTCCAGCATGGGCGCCTGGTTGGAAAACGGCACTGTTAGAACGACGATTTCAGCCGCCGCCGCCGCTGCATCATTTTCCAGGCCACTGACCGTGGCCTCGGGTGCCAGGGCGGCCAGGCGCTCGGCCCCGCGATCGGCGCTGTCCTGGGCGCGGGAACCAATAATGATGCCGTGTCCCGCCTTGGCCCAGCGTAGGGCCAGACCAAAGCCCAGGGCGCCCGTACCGCCGATCACGGCGATGGTGTGTTTTTGTCCTGTCATGAAAGATCTCTATTCCGATTTACCAGTGTTATTTACAATTCAGTTGCCGGCAAAGGTCAATTCGGCAACACCTCGCCCGTCAGCCAGGCGATATTATCAAGAATCTCGTTCAATTCCTTGCCGCCGACAGAGAAGACGATCGTTTCTACGCCTTCTTTGGCAAAGGCGCCAATGTCATCGCGAATGGCGGCCGCCGAACCGGTCAAACAGACTCTATCCTTGCCCGGCTGATCCGGAGCATTCGCGAAGACCGGATAAAACGCCAGATAGGCCCGGTGAATATCAGCGCCATCCCGGCCCAGCTTGTCAGCTTCCGCATCCAGGCGGGCCGCGCCCTTGGCGTAGAGTTCGGGCGAATTGAGCAGATGCGCCGGGTTGTGGTTAGAGGGATACCAGCCGTCGCCCACACGGGCCGCCCGGCGGATCGCGGCACCACCCTCGCCACCAATCCAAATGGGCGGATGAGGGGCTTGCAGGGGCTTTGGTTCGAACACCACATCATCAAAGCGGACGTATTCGCCGTTCATGCTGGGCGCAGGGGCGGTCCAGAGTTCCTTGAAGGCGGCAATATATTCATCCGTTACCTTGCCCCGCTCGGCGAATGGCGGCACGCCCAGGGCATCCGCCTCCTCTTTCATCCAGCCGGCACCGCAGCCCACCGTCAGGCGGCCATCGGAGAGCACCTCCAGAGTCGCCAGCATCTTGGCGGCAAGCACCGCAGGCCGGTAGGGCACCACCATGACCGAGGTCAGCAGCCTGATTTTCTCCGTCGCCGCCGCGATGAAGGCGCCGGCGGTCACCATCTCCAAACATTCGCCGACCGCCGCGCCCGGCCAGACACCGCTGTTGGTGTAGGGATAGGCGGAATTGATATTTCCCGGCACCACCACGTGATCATTGATGGCGAGCATGTCCAGGCCGCCGTCTTCCGCCGCCCGCGCCATGGCTGTCAGGCCTGGTGCCCGCCCGCCCGGCCCGCGGGCCATGATCATTAATCCGAAATCCATGCTCGAAGTTTCCTTACAAAAAGCGATACGACAGTAGACTAGCAACATGGCGCGACGATTGGTACTAGGCGCGGCACCTGACAACAGATAAGTTGGCCAAAACCGCTTTGGAAAATTTTTGATATCGGGAGATAGGTGTTATGAAACTGGGATTATTGATGGGCTTGGGCGAAGGTGGCCGGGTTAACGTTGATATGGATCTGATCCG
The DNA here is from genome assembly GCA_964462145.1 of uncultured Rhodospirillaceae bacterium. Classification (GTDB taxonomy): domain Bacteria; phylum Pseudomonadota; class Alphaproteobacteria. The sequence goes on along the minus strand of CAYWYB010000065.1, from coordinate 3,293 downwards.
GGAGGCCGAGGAACTGGGCTTTGATTCCGCCTGGACATCAGAGGCCTGGGGCTCGGATGCAATCTCCACCGCCTCCTGGATCCTGGCGCAAACCTCCAAAATCAAGGTGGGTACCGGCATCATTCAAATGTCGGCGCGGACACCGGCCATGGCCGCGATGACGGCAATGTCCCTGCAACACCTGTCCAACGACCGCTTTATCCTTGGTATCGGGCCATCCGGGCCGCAGGTGATCGAGGGCTGGCACGGCATGTCCTATGGCCGGCCCCTGACCCGGACCCGCGAATATATCGAGATCATCCGCAAGATCGAGGCCCGCGAAGCCCCCCTGACCCACGATGGTTTCCACTATCAGATCCCAAAAACGGGCGAAGGCACGACCAATTTGGGCAAGCCCCTGAAAGGCATTTTGCACAGCCCAGGCAAGCTTAAGATCATCACCGGCACCATCGCCCCCGCCGGCGTCCGCGTCAGTGCCGAGGTGGCCGACGGCATGATCCCTGTTTTCATGAATCCCGAACGTTTCGATGTTTTCGAGGATGCTTTGAACGATGGTTTCGCCAAGGCCGGCGGCGGCAAAAGCCTGGATAACTTCGACATCACGCCATTTTGCGGCGTCAATATGTCCGATGACGAGGACGCCGCCCGCATGCCGGCAAAGGCCAACCTGGGCCTCTACATCGGCGGCATGGGCGCGCGGGACAAGAATTTCTACAACGACTATGCCAAGCGTCTGGGCCATGAAGCCGCGGCGGTAGAGATCCAGGATCACTTCCTCTCCGGACGCCGGGCCGAGGCAATCGCGGCGGTGCCCGACGAATTGGTCGATCAGGTCGCCCTGACCGGCCCCGCCGGCAAGATCACCGAGCGGCTGCAGGACTGGAAAGCGGCATCGAAGGAGAAAAAGGTCCATTCCCTTTTGGTCCGCGCCTCCTCCAGTGCCGAATTGCAGGTGCTGGCCAAAGCCGTGTTGTAGGAGGAGATAATCCCCATGAGCATGAAACGCGTGATCTCGGCCCAGGTTTCCGAGCCGCCGCCCGAAACCTGGTCCAACTGCAAGGTCGCCGGGAACTTCATTCAGATCGCGGGCTGTGTTTCGGGCTATGAAAATGACGTCATCGCCGGTGGCGATGACGTCTACGAACAGGCCAAAATCACCTTCACCAAAATCAAAAATCTGGTGGAGGAGGCCGGCGGGGTGATGGACGACATCATCAAGGTAACAATTTTCGTTACCGACATCACCCGGCGCGAGGAAGTCTGGAAGGCGCGGCGGGAATTCTTCACCGGCGATTTTCCCTGCTCCACCCTGGTCGAAGTCTCCGCCCTGGCCCGCCCCGGCCTGGCGGTCGAGATCGAGGCACATGGTTTCCTAGGTTCGAGTAAATAGTATGCAAATCAATGGTATGGCCGCCGTGGTTACGGGCGGCAGTTCAGGCTTGGGCGCGGCCACGGCACGGCATCTGGCCGGCCTGGGTGCCAAGGTCGCGATACTTGATGTCAGTATGGATGCGGCCCGGGAGGTGGCGTCGGAAATCGGCGGCCTGGCCGTTGAGTGCGATGTCTCGTCCGAGGAGCAGGGCGAGGCGGCCATGCAGGCGGCCCGCGCGGCCCACGGCCCAGCCCGCATCTCGGTCTGTTGCGCCGGTATCAGCGAAAGCCGCCGCATGCTGGGCCGTGATGGCCCCGCCCCCCTGGCGCACCATAAGCGGCTGGTCGATATCCATCTGGTGGGGACCTACAACATCTGCCGTTTGGCCGCCGCCGAGATGGCGGCGTGCGATCCCGTGCCCGATACAGGCGAACGCGGCGTTCTGATCAATACCGCTTCTATCGCCGGCTTTGACGGCCCCGAAGGCGCCATTACCTACGATGCGGTGAAAGCTGCCATCGCGGCCATGTGCCTGCCCATGTCACGGGAGCTCTCACGCCATGCCATCCGAGTCATGGCGATCGCACCAGGCGTGTTCGAGACGGGCATGGTGGCGGCAATGCCGCAAAAATATCTCGACGAATTGACGGACAGCATCCCCTTCCCCAAACGCTTTGCCGATCCTTCGGAATACGCCGCGTTGGTTGAAACCATCGTCACCTCGCCGATGTTGAATGGCGAGACCATCCGTATCGACGGCGGCCTGCGCATGCGCTAGCGCAGTTGTCGTTCACGCTTGTGCGCCCTGGCGCACCGCTCCACTGGGGCGGCGCAGGGGCGCCGGGCCGCCGTCGCGGCCTAAAGGAAACGCCGACAACGTTTAGCGGCCAAAGCGGGCCAGGATAACGCCGCTGGCGACGATCAGGGCCATGCCGATAAACAGGGCCAGGCTTGGGATTTCATCGAACAGCAGAACGCCGAGCAGGCTTGAAAACAGCATTGTCGAATACATGAAGGGCGCCACGAAATTGGCGTCCGCCAAGGCCATGGCGTGCAACACCAGACGCTGGCCGATGATAACGACCAGGGCAATCGCGGCCAGGATCAGCCATTGCATCGGCTCTGGCCAGACCCAGGCCGGCAAGGCCGGTGCGAAGGTAAGCAAGGCGCCGAACAGATTGCCGAAAAACAGCATAACGATTGCGCGGTCGCCTTGATTGGACAGCCACTTCACCATTGTCACTTCCATCCCCATGCAGACCGCCGCAGCCACGGCAATCAGTGATGCCAGGCCAAAAATGCTCGCATCCGGCGTCGCGATAGCGGCCACGCCGGCAAAGCCCAGCGCCGCCGCCAGCCAGCGAAACCGGTTGGATCTCTCACCCAGAAAAAGGATCGACAGGATCATCGTGAAAATTGGCGAGCTGAAACTGATCGCCACCGCGTTGGCCAGCGGAATATAGGTAATGGCAAAAAACATCAGCGCCACGCCGGCGGCACCGAGGCCGGCGCGAAATGCATACTTCATGGAATGCGCCGTCCGCGGGACGATACGGGCGGAATACAGGATGGGCAGCAGAAACAACGTGCCAAAGAGATAACGGGCGAAGGTAATCTGCAACACCCCGATCTCGGGGCCTGTCCCCGGCAGCAGTAGATACTTGGCCAAGGCATTCATGGTCGCGAACAGCGCGGAGGCGACAATGATATAAAGCGCCGCCCGCCATGGAATACCGCCGCCCGAGGCAGTTACCTTAAACGCGGCATCATTCATATAAGGGCATAGACCAGCGCGCCAAGATACAGCCCGATGCCGAACACCGCATGCACGGACAGACTGGCCAGGCGGACGAAAGTGGGCCGCTCGGTACTGGCGCCAAAGAAACCGCCGCCCAGACCGGGGATCAGGATCAGCCATGGC
>CAYWYB010000064.1:0-19707 GCA_964462145.1 uncultured Rhodospirillaceae bacterium | reverse complement strand
GGACTCACTTTTGTCATTACCGGGCTTGACCCGGTAATCCAAGTCGAGCCAGGCCTCGTATTTCAAGGCAATATCACGGCATTTAAAATGACCTAAACGGGATGGGCGTCAATGAGGATACCGGCCAGGACGGCGGGCTCGTCGCCATGGTTGACCCAGGCGTGGTTGGTGCCGCGCTGGATCACCACATCCATGGGTTCCATCGCCACTTCGCCTTCGTCCAGAATCAGGCTGACCTGACCCGATAGCAGGATGATGTAATCCACGGTGTCGGTCTTGTGCATGCCGTGCTGGGACGAGGCGCTGTCGTGGGCGCCCGTGGCGCCCATCTTGGCGAAATTTTCCGCATCCCGCTTGGCCCGCTCCTCGTCGGACATTTGTGCATCCTAGGCTGCCGGGCGGATCTGAAAAAAGCGAAAGACGCTGCCATTGCCAGGCGGCGACAGGGTGACCTGGGTATCGGCGGCATCATCGTTGCCGCTGTTGTCGGCGGGTGTGGCGAAGCTGCGCCACAAATCCGTCAGGCCGCGGCCTTCCTGAGTAGGGTTTTCAAGGACATGGGGCGAGGGACCGTCCTGCAGAACGATCGATTTTCCGTCGTTATTATGGCCGGTTACGATCCGGCGGACCGGTCTTAGCATCATGCGCCTCCTCGCTGTTGTTGCTATTCAGCATCGCATGTTTCGCGAAGACCGGGAATATCAAAAAACCCCGCGTGCTTTTCGGTATTTACCGGTCGGGCATCACGGGGTTTTTCTGTTTGATCCAATGGGGTGTGGCCACGGCACCATTTTTTCAGTCCGTCGATCCATTCCCACCTCTCGATCACGAGACCGAGTTTTGGTTCGTTCCGAATGATCAGGTGGCGTTGCGTTCAATCGCCTCTCCTATGTCATTGCGATAAAAAAACGCTATAACATTATGTCAAATAAGGCAAGTCACAATGTCTGTTTTCACGACGTCTGTTTTCACGACTTTACCTCTGACGCTTCGCGATATTTCCTCAGGGGAACAGATGCCGGCGCAGGAAATCACAGCCAGCCTGGAATTCGGCGGCGGCGGCGGGACCGTTCAGGCGGGCACGGATAAAGCCGTGGATCATGCCTTTCGCCTCGCGGAAGACAACCTGCCCGCCAGCCATGGCGATTTTCGCGGCATAGACGCGGCCATCATCGCGCAGCGGATCGAATTCAGCCGGATGCACGAAAGCCGGCGGCAGATTGCCGAAATCCTCTGCCCGGTCCGGTCTGGCGTATGGGTCGTCCACATCCTCGCAGCCCGCCAGATAGTCTTTGTAATATTGCTCCATGCTGGAGGTGGTCAGGCCGGGCGCGTTGGCGTACTCGACAAATGATTCGCTGCTCAGATCCGTCCCCGTACACGGGAAGATCATCACCTGCGCCGCGATCGCGGGGCCTTGGCGGTCCCGCGCCGCCAGGCACAGCGCCGCCGCCAGACTGCCGCCCGCGCTGTCGCCGGCGACCGCGATGCGTGCGGTATCGATGCCGATGGCGCTGCCCTCCGCCGCCAGCCAGCAGAGCACGCCATAACAATCGTCGAAGGCCGCCGGGTGCGGATGCTCTGGCGCCAGCCTGTAATCCACGCTGACGACGCAGGCACCGGTTTCCTGTGCATAGCCCCAGGCATTGGTGTCCGAGCTGTCCAGATCGCCTTTCATGAAACCACCGCCATGCATGTAGATAATACAGGGACGCGGCCCATCGGTCCCTGCGGGGCGGTAAATCCTGACCGGCACCTCGATATCGCCCGAGGCAATGCGGCGGTCGGAAACCTCCATGCTGGCCGGATGAGGCTGGCTAAGCGTGGCGCTGTAGTCAGCCCAGGCGGCGCGCGCCTGTGCCAATGTCTGCCCCGCCGGGGCCGGCTTGCGCGCGGACATTAGCAATTGCATTTCAGGATGGATCGCCTGCGGATCGGGTGCCTGCTGGGTCATCGTTCAACCATTCCCTACCACTGAATAACGCCACCGTCGTAGTTGCGGAAGGCGCCGTTGTCGTCGGCGGTCAAGGTGGCGATCACCTGGCGGATGCCGCCAGCGCTTTCCTCGACCGAGATATCGGCGGCGGAACCGCCCATGTCCGTGCGCACCCAGCCGGGGTGGAACGAGGTCACGATGACGCCCTGGGCCGCCAGATCGTTGGCGACGATCTTCATCACCATGTTCACGGCCGCCTTGGAGGAGCGGTAGACGATGGAGTTGGTGGCGGCGGTCTCGCCGATAGAACCCATGCGCGACGAAATGGTAATCAGCTTCTTCTGCGCCGAGGCCGCGACGTTCTCGGCGAAGGCATCGACCATGCGCATCGGTCCCATGACGTTAGTCACCATCGCCCCCTGCCAGGCGTCATAGTCAATATCGCCGCGGGCGGCGTTGCGCTGCCCCATGATACCGGCGTTGTTCAACAGTACATCCAGTGGCTGGCCGCCCAGTTCGGCCTTCAGGGCGGAGACAGAGGCGGTCTGGTCCACATCCAGTTGATGAACGGAAACACGGCCATCGGACGCGGCGGCAATGTCGTTAAGTTCGCCTGCCTGCCCAGGTGTGCGGCAGCAGGCGAAGATGCGCCAGCCATCGGCATCATACTGGCGAACGAATTCCAGCCCGATGCCCCTCGAGGCGCCTGTGATCAATATGTTTTGCATGGCAGCAGCTTAGATTATTGCCACGGACTCCGCTAGAGGAAGCGGCGGTAAATCCGGTTGGCGATCATGGGCAGCATGTACATGGGCAACTGTGCCAGGGCGAAGAAGATAATCACTTCCATCTCGGCCCGGTCGGCCAGCACCGCCAGGATCAATGCCATGTTGCAATTGCCCGCCATATGCCCGGCGGTAAAGGCCAGCTTGCGCCCGGCGGGCAGAAAGGTCAGGGCGCCAATCACCTGCAGGGTGGCGTTGGCGATGAAGGCGGCGGCAATAGTCAGGACGACAAAGCCGGGCCGGGCAAAGAAGAACTCCGTGACCCCGTCCATGATGGCGATGGCGATGACCATCAGGCAGACCACCAGCAAACCATCAATATGGGTCGCATGATGTTTCAGCTGCGCCGGCGACATCACCCAGCGCTTGATGATGACCGCCAGGGCGAAACCGCCGCCGATCAGGAAGGCCAGCCGTCCCATGAACTCCACCAGACTGATCTGCAATTGCAGATCCAACAGCCACAGGGCCATCACCGGCAAGGTAAAGGGCAGCAGCAGATGGCTAAGAACCGTCACGGCGATGGCGAAGGCGGCATCCAGACCGAGGATAATCGCAAACGTCGCGGCCGAAGTAATCGGCGCGGACGCCGCCATCAGGACCAGACCCGCCGCCAGACCCGCCGGCAGGCCTATGGCCCAGACCGTGCCCGCCATCAGGACCGGCGAGAGGAACAGGGCGAAGCCGGTAAACAGCAACAACAACACGGGCCGGCGCAGGAACGAGGCGACGTCACCAAAATCCAGGCGGATCAAGGCCAATACCAGATTGAAAAAGATCGCCGGCGCCAGGGCCGGGCGCATGAATTCCGCCAGGGGCGGCAGGAACAGCCCGGTCAGAACGCCAATGGCCAGAAACTTGGTGGCATGACGGGCCAGAAAGCCGAGGCATATGGAGGGCATGTTCATTTATCCACCAATCGCGATCACGATGACGCCGGGCACGACCAGCAGTGCCGCCAGCAGGCTATGGCGGGTGATCGTTTCGCGCCGCACCACAAAGACGCTCAACAGCAAGGTTATCAGGGGCGAGGCGGCAACCAGAGGAAGCACGATGATGACATCGCCCAGATGCAAGGCGATGTTCATGCAGTAGACCGCGATGGCATTGACCACGCCCGCCAGCACGAACCAGCCATTGCCGTGCCCCCGGCCCATTAGCGGCAGACGGCGACGGCGGATGATATAAAACGCGGATGCGATGAGCACCGAAACCGTGAACATGACGAGGCCGGCGAAATAGGGGCTGGGTAGTTCGAGCATGCCATATTTGGTGAAGGTATCGGCGGCGGCGCGAATGAACGCGGCGGCCAATGGCAATGACAGGGCCCAAAGAGGCCATGAGGTCCGGCTACTTCCCTTTTCCTGGCGCTGTTGCGCCAAGATAATCGAGCCAGCCATGATCGCCAAGGTGCCGAGGACGATGGGCATGGTCAGGTATTCGCCAAGAAAGAAGACGCCGAACGCAGCGGCGAACAGGGGCGAGGTGGCGGCCAAGGTCTGGGTCGGCGTGGGGCCGAGATAATGTACGCTCAACAACGCGGCATTGGCCGAGAGGAATGGCTTGAACAGGCCAATGACGGCAAAGATCGCTGCCGCCGACGTCAGCCACATCCAGCTTTCCACCAGCCATGGTGCAAACAGCCAATAGCATAGGGCCGTGGCGCTAATCTGTATCAGCGAACCGGATTCCGAATCCGCATAGCGCAAACCCTGATGCAGAACCAGGATGGAGACCGAGAACAGGCCGGCTGACAACAAGGACAGCAGAATGGGCGCCAGATCTTGCAAAAGACTGCTTCCGGATTGGCGCTACAGCGAGGCCGCGGCGCGGGCGGCCTGATCGTACAGACCCGAGAGGACGCGGAGCATGCGCGCTGCTTCGCCGATTTCGGCGTTATCATGGCCCAGGGCGGCGTGGCTGGCAATCAGGCAGTCTTCGCGGATATCCCGGTAACGTTGGCAGACGGCCTGGCCCTCATCGGTCGTGGCGTAAAAGGTCTCCTTGCCCCGGCGCTCGGTGGCGACCAGATCCTGCTTGGCCAGTTTTTTCAGGGCGTAATTGACCACGTGGCTGTCCTCGATATTGAGCAGAAAGCACAGATCCGACAGACGCTTCTCCCGCTCCCGGTGATTGACCAGGTGCAGGACCAGGACGTCCAGGGCACTTAAGCCATCCTGCCCGGCGGCGGCCATGCAGCGCACGATCCAGCGGTGATATGCGTTGATGGCCATGTTCAAACCGAACTCGAACTCGCTCAATTCCGCCGCCTGTTCCGAGACCAGATGGGACGATGAAACGATGGGTTTGGCGCTCATGATCCCGCCTCCCCGTATGCGCCCCCCGTGGGCGTCTGGATAACGAAGATATCTTCCGGCGCCATCTCGGCGCTGTCACAGCCCGACAGCTCCTCCTGGCCGCCATCCGACCGTTCGACCCAGCAACGGCCCGGCTCCCCGTCGCCACCGCCCGCGATACCATGCGGCGGGACAATGCGGCGGCAGGACAGGATCGAGGCCGTCATAGGAGCGAGGAAGCGGACCCGGCGCAGAATGCCCGAGCCGCCATTGAACGCGCCCTTGCCGCCCGAATTGGGCCGGATGCCAAAGCTGTCCAGCATGACCGGGAAGCGCCATTCCAGCACTTCCGGATCGGTCAGCCGCGAGTTGGTCATATGTGCATGCACGGCGTCGGTGCCGTGAAAGCCGGGGCCCGCCGGCGTGCCCGAACAGATGGTCTCGTAATACTGCAACTCGTTATCGCCGAAGGTGAAATTGTTCATGGTGCCCTGACAGGCGGCCAGGCGGCCCAGGGCGCCGTACAGACAATCGACGATATTCTGGGAGGTCTCCACATTGCCGGCGACCACCGCCGCCGGATACTTCGGGTTCAGCATGCAGTCATCGGGGATGACGATCTCGATCGGTTTCAGACAGCCCGCATTCAATGGGATATTGCCGTCCACCAGGGTGCGGAAAACATACAGCACGGCAGATCGGCAAACGGCGGTGGGCGCATTGAAATTACTATCCAATTGCCCCGAAGTACCGGTGAAATCGATCTTCGCCGCACGGGCCTGATGATCAATGGAAACGTCCACGTGAATTTTCGAACCGTTATCCAGCGGCACTTCAAAGCTGCCGGTTTGCAGCACGTCGATCACCCGGCGGACGGATTCCTCGGCATTGTCCTGGACATGGCCCATGTAGGCATAGACCACATCAAGGCCGAAATGCTCCACCACTCGGCGCAGTTCCTGCACGCCTTTTTCACAGGCGGCGATTTGCGCCTTCAGATCGGCGATATTGCTGTCGGGATTGCGCGAAGGATAAGGGCCAGAAGCCAACAACTCCCGCATTTCCGCTTCCAGGAAGCGGCCCTGGTCGACCAGTTTGATGTTGTCGATCAGAATGCCTTCTTCCTCGACGGTACGGCTGTTCGGCGGCATGGAACCGGGCGAAATACCGCCGATTTCGGCATGATGGCCGCGGGAGGCGACATAGAACAGGACCTTCGCCGCCTCGCCGGCGCTATCATCGTCGAAAACCGGCGTTATTACAGTGACGTCCGGCAGATGAGTGCCGCCGTTGTAAGGCGCGTTTAATACGAAGACATCGCCGGGCCGCATGATTGCGCCGTGGACGCGGATCACCGCCTTGATGGATTCATCCATGGATCCCAGATGCACCGGAATATGGGGCGCATTGGCGATCAATTCGCCGTCCCGGTCGAACACCGCGCAGGAGAAATCCAGGCGTTCCTTGATATTCACCGAATTGGTGGTCTTTTGCAGCACCAGGCCCATTTGCTCGGCGGTGGACATAAAGAGGTTGTTGAAAATCTCCAACATCACCGGGTCCACGTCGGTGCCCACCGCGACCCGTTTCGGCAATGGCTGAATACGGGTCAGGACCAGATGGCCGACATCGGTCATAGCGGCCTGCCAGCCAGGTTCGATCACGGTAGTGGCGGTGTCCTCGCGCAGAATGGCGGGGCCGCTGACCTTGTCGCCGGGGCGCATATGGTTGCGGTCGATGACCGGCGCCTCGTGATAGGCGCCCGCCATATAGGCCTGTACGTCGGCGAGGGGAGGAATGCTGTCCACGCGGCCGCCGTCGGTTGCGTCCAGGGGCGTATCGACCGCCGGTTCGCCGGCGCCCACGGCCTCGATGGAGACGGCTTCAACCACGTGCGCCTTGCTTTGATCGATAAAGCCGAACTGCTGGCGATGGGCGTCCTCGAATGCCGCGACGATGCCCGCAAGGTCGGTGAAATCCACCACCAGGGCGGTGTCCGTGCCCTGATAGCGCAGATGCACTTTGCGTAGGACACTGATCCGATCAGGGTCGATATCCTGGCCGCGCAGTTCCTCCAGCCCTTCCGCCGCCAGCTCGTCCAGGGACGCGCTTAGGCTGGACATTTGCCCTTCATCCAGGACTGCTTCGACCGCCCGTTCCCGCATGGCGCGGACATCGGCCAGGCCCATGCCATAGGCCGACAAGACGCCGGCCAGGGGATGGATAAAGACCTTTTTCATGCCCAGGGCATCGGCCACCAGACAGGCATGCTGGCCGCCGGCGCCGCCAAAGCAGCTCAAGACATATTCCGAGACGTCATAGCCCCGCTGGATGGAGATCTTCTTGATGGCGTTGGCCATGTTCTCGACGGCGATGGTCAGATAGCCCTCGGCAATGGCCTCCACCGTCATGGGCTCCCGGCCCGAGGCTTCGATCTCGGCGGCCAGGGCGGCGAATTTCTCAGCCACGGCATCGCGGCTCAAAGGCTCGTCGCCATTGGGGCCGAAAACCTTGGGGAAGTAATCCGGGTTCAACTTGCCCAGCATGACATTGCAATCGGTCACCGCCAGGGGGCCACCGCGCCTGTAGCAAGCCGGGCCGGGGTTGGCGCCGGCGGAATCCGGGCCAACGGTAAAGCGGCTGCCGTCGTAATGCAGGATCGAACCGCCGCCGGCGGCGACGGTGTGGATATGCATCATGGGCGCGCGCATGCGGATGCCCGCGACCTCGCTCTCGAAGGCGCGCTCGAAATCACCGGCATAGTGGGAGACGTCGGTCGAAGTTCCGCCCATGTCGAAGCCGATGATTTTCTCGAAACCGGCCATGGCGGTGGTGCGCACGGCGCCAACCACGCCGCCCGCCGGACCGGACAGAATGCAGTCCTTACCCTGGAACAGGCTGGCATCGGTCAAGCCGCCGTTGGATTGCATGAACATCAGACGGGCATCGCCCAGTTCGGCGGCGACCCGGTCCACATAGCGGCGCAGAATGGGCGACAGATAGGCATCCACCACCGTGGTGTCGCCACGGCCCACCAGCTTCATCAACGGGCTGACCTGATGGGAGGTGGAAATCTGCGTGAAGCCGATCTCGCTGGCCGCTTCCGCCACGGCTTTTTCGTGCGCGGGGAAGCGATAGCCATGCATGAAAACAATGGCACAGGCGCGGATGCCCGCATCATAGGCCGCCTGTAGACCGGCGCGGGCGCCGTCCAGGTCCAGCGGCGCGCGTTCCTCGCCATGGGCGGTGTAGCGGCCAGCGACCTCCAGCACCCGTTCGTACAGCATTTCGGGCAACTGGACATTCAGCTCGAACAAATGCGGGCGGTTCTGATAACCGATGCGCAGGGCATCGTGGAAGCCTTCATTGATGACCAGCAGGGTGCGGTCGCCCTTGCGCTCCAACAGGGCATTGGTGCCCACGGTGGTACCCATCTTGACCGCCGCGATGCGGTCCGTGGGGATGGGATCGCCCTTGCCCACGCCCAACAGGTCGCGGATGCCTTGCAGGGCGGCGTCGGGGTATTGCTCGGGATTTTCTGACAACAGTTTGTGGCTGAGATAGCCGCCTTCGGGCCGCCGGGCCACCACGTCCGTGAAGGTGCCGCCGCGATCAATCCAGAAATCCCATTTTTCAGGCATGTTATCAGTCCTTATAAAGATAATTTATCGATAAATTACCTGTAAATTATCGTTGTGACAACCATCACTTGCCAATTTCGGATCAGCAGCCTAAGGATTGAGCGACCGCATTTGAGGGACGATTGGCGGCATGAGTATTTGGAAAAGAATTGTGCGTGGAGTTGGCGGTGCCTTGGATGGCCCGCTGGGCGCCCTGCTGAGCGGCCTGGCCGAGCAGGCGGCGGATACCCTGCGCAATATCGCCGGCGAATTCACCGGTGACGGCGGCGAAGGCGCGGACGGCACCCGGCAGATCGCCTTTACCATCGGCGTCATCGCCCTGGGCGCGAAGATGGCCAAGGCCGACGGCCAGGTTACCCGGGACGAAGTGGAGGCGTTCAAACAGGTCTTCAAGATCTCGCCCGAGGATATGAAAAGCGTCTCCCGCGTCTTTAATCTGGCGCGCAAGGATGTCGCCGGGTTCGAGGCCTATGCCGGGCAGATCGCCGATCTGTTCGAGCCGGCCAGCCAGGTGCTGGAAGACCTGCTGCACGGTCTGTTCCAGATCGCCAAGGCGGACCAGGTGGTGCATCCGGCGGAGCTGGATTATCTCAACAAAGTGGCGCGGATCTTTGGCTTTGACGAGGCCGGTTTTTCCCGCATCCGGGCCTATCACATGGGCCCCGACCTGGCCGATCCCTATACCATTCTGGGCATCGAGGCGGACGCGGACGATGAAGAGGTGAAACGGACCTGGCGCGCCCTGATCCAGGAGAACCACCCCGACCGCGCCATCGCCGGCGGCCTGCCCCAGGAATTTGTTGATCTGGCCACGGAAAAACTGGCAAAGATCAACGATGCCTACGACCGCATCTGCCGCCAACGTGGGATATCTTGAGCGGCATATCATAGTTATGGAGAGAGTGATGAAGATCGATATCGAATACTGCCAGATGTGAAACTACGAACCCACAGCCCTCCGTGCGAGGGACCGGATTCAGGACAAATTCGGCATCGAGGCCAGCCTGACCGCCTCCAGCGGCGGCAAGTTCGAAATCACCGTCGACGGCCGCCTGGCCTATTCCAAAAAAGCCGAGGGCCGCTTTCCGACGGATGAGGAATTGGACGGGATTGCGTAGGACGGGGTGATAAAGAATGCTGCTAAAAGCTTGAGGTAAACCGGCACAAACAGCTTTGGCAAAGTGAGCCATATGGACTACCGAACAGAGCCGGCTGCAAGAAGTGATAAGGGTAGCGTCCCCTTTATCCGTCCTGCCGATTTCGATTAGCAACCCTGCGACACTTGCCGGATATTCCGCCAAAGTGGTGAGCGTCGAATTTTCCCATCATGGGGCACTTCTTTAAGTTGAATGGCGCTTGGCTGTTCATTCAGCCAGTCAATGGGAAGGCATTTCGGTGATATCCCATAGCTTGCATATTGATGAATTACCGCCCCGATCATAAATGCTTTCAGAGATTCATCTAGATCGAGTTTCTTAAATGCTGACATTTGCATTTCTGCCAATGTCTCCCACGATAAGGCAGGTTCACCTACGAGCCTCGCTTTTTCTATTTCCATATCTTCGTCGGATATAATCATGCACGCGTATCGGCGATCAATATCATCAAATCCCGGAACATCTAAATACACACCGAAACTCGGCATATCCTTTTCCGCCCATTTGCGATTTCCCGGCTTTTTTGTTTCCAAAACCAGAACGGCATCACCTTCTTGATCTTTCCAGAAGAGCACAATGTCAGCCGTTAACTTTCCCGGCTTCTTTTTGGGTCTATCTTGTGTGTATTCATAAGACCACCCAACGGCAGTAATTTCACCCGCTGGAATTGCGCCACATGCTGAGATAAAAGCTGCAACCCAGTCACATGTGGGCATTGCGGCCCAATTCTCAAACAAACAGACCATAAGATGATCTTCTGAGTCCTTGCGATAAAAGCCACGATTTGTTTTTGTCGCTAGAATTCCGCCATCATCCACAAAAACCGTGTTAATCGTAGGGTCTGCCCAAACCCTCCTAAGGGCTTCAAAACCAGCCGTTTCTTGGCTAACAGGAAGTGCAAGTAGTGCGGTCCACCAATTCAAGTGAATATTATTTTCAATGAGATTGCGTTTTGTTACGTTTGCCAATTCTTATCACCCTTTTCCGCATGAAACCCAAAGTTAGAAATTAAGGGAGCGCTACCCTTTATTCCAGCGGCGGCTAGTTCGAGATTACCGTGGATGGCCGCCTGACCTATTCCAAAAAAGCCAGGGGCCGCTTCCCCACGGACGAGGAACTGGACGCGGTTGCCTAGGACGGGGCGAAAACGATAACGTCGCCCTTGTCCCTTAAAACCAATTTTGTTTGTCGACGACATTCTTCAGTGGTGCGTCCACGGAAAATAGCCGGCAGTTTTCCAGCAATACGTCCCGCCACCGCGCGGGCAGGTGCGGGCCGTGGGTAGCGGTATGGGGCGTGATCAGCATATTTGGCGCCGTCCACAAATTGTGTTCTGTGGGCAACGGCTCTATTTGAAATACGTCCAGGGCGGCCCCGGCGATGACGTCTTGCCGCAGGGCGCCGTCGAGATCGTCCAGCACAACCGTGGCGCCGCGCCCGATATTGATGAAAAAGCCGGTGGATTTCATGCGTGCAAATCGCTGTTGATTGAAAAATCCTCTAGTGGCCGGCGTTTCCGGCGCGGTGACGACGACAAAATCCGCCCTGGGCAGCAGATCGTCCAGGGCATCGGGCGGATGAAGCTCGGCAACGCCCGCCGGCGCCTCGGCTACCCGTGGATCGGTGGCGATGACGGTTATGCCGAACGCGGCGCAAAGCCTGGCGATTTCGCCGCCGATCCCGCCGACGCCGACGATCAGCGCCGTCGCTTCCGGCAGGTAAATGGTTGGCGCGTCCCCCTGCCACAGTTGCTGGTTCTGGCGGTCGCGGTAGATGTGCATGCCCCGAGAAAAGCTTAACAGCCAGGCCATGACATGGGCGCCGATATGATCGGAATAGACACCACGCATGTTGGTTACGACGACGTCGCTGTCGGCCAAAGCCTGATGATAGAAGCTGGGGTCGGGACCGGCGAAGGGGCACTGCACCCAGCGCAGGTTTTCGGCCAAGGCAAACAGGTCCGGCGGAACCGCGCCATAGACAGCGTCCGCGGTTACGATCAGCTCTGCCGCCTCGGCCTCGTTATTGGCCGTGTCGACGGCAATACCCGGCACGGCGTCCTGCAATAACGGGGGCAACTGATCCATCAGTTCGTTCATCGACCCGGACACCTGCCTGGACGACGCATCCTTAAGCAACAGTAATCTGAAAGTCATTGCGCTTCCCTTGTCCTTTGTCCCTTGCGTTTGTCGCAAACGTTATCCCGACGCCAGCGACGGGCGTAAACAGCGCGCCCGCTGTTGTCAACGGCATTCGAAAGGTGTCAGGCCTTGTACAAATATTATAGCATTTACGCCGTGGATTTTCCGTCAGCGCCTTCAATGGGCCAAGTCCGTTGCAGCAGACGCAGCACACCGACAAATAATACGCCAGCAGCCACCATGCCGGCTGACAGGATAATGGGGGAGGCCGCGCTACCGCTGACATCCCGCGTCCAACCCGCCAATGGCGGCGCCAGAGTCATGCCCACAAAGTACCAGGTAAAAAATATGCCCAATCCCGGACCTCGGTTTTCAGGGCTGACCGCCTCTGCCGTGAGCGCCATGATCGCACCGCCCGGAATACCCAAGAATATACCTGCAATAACGAAGGACAACTCCGGTGCCAGGCCATAGGCAATCGCCAAAAACGCCAAGGCGGCAATGCCATGACATACGACAATGGACAGCGTGATATGGCCCAGCATCTCCACCAGACGGCCGCCAAGGGGTAGGGACAGCAAGGATACCCATAGGAACAGGCTGGCCGCCGTGCGGGAGGATGCCTCGTCATAACCATGTTCGACCAGCGCATCCGGGCTGAAGCTGACCAACAGGATCAGCCCGGCGTTGAACAGGGTCCACGTCGTCCCGACGGCGCCCATGTGGACAAATTGCCGAAGCGGCAGACCGAAACGCAGGGGCGTTTTGTCATCGTCGTCCCTGACCGGCGCCTCCCGATAAAACAGCCATGTGAGTACGAGGCATATCAGTGCCAGGCCGGCGGTGCCATGCATCACCCAGTTCCAGCCATACATCTCGCCCAAGGGGGCCTGGGTGTGCAGGCCCAGCACGATGCCGATGGGCCAGGCTGTCAGAAAAACGCCCATCGCCGTGACGATCTCTTTCTCGAAAAACCATTCCGTCACCATCTTGGTCAGAATGACGCTGAAGACCGCACCGCCGATACCCCCTATCACCCGGCCCGTGTAGAGCCCCGCCGATGTGCCGGCCAAGCCCATGATGACACCGGCAACGACCATGGCCGCCGCCCCCAGCATCAACAGGTTCTTGTCGGCAAAGGCGCGGGTCATCAAGCCGGAGGGAATGGAGACAACGATACCCGGCAACAGGAACAGCCCGATCAGCGTGCCGATTTGGACATAGCTGAATCCAAACTCATGCACCAACGCGGACGAGACAGAGGCCACGGATTGAAACTGATAGCCCATGGCCAGGCGCACCACGAATAGCAGCCCCAACATCACCCAGCGTATTGCCATGAACGATCCCCACAACTGCGCCCCCGCCCGGCATGGTAAGCCAAGATAGCGCAATTGCACGCCCAATTCGCGCTTTAAGATAAAGAGAATGCTATCCCTTTGTCCCGACGCGTTATCCCGACGAGGAAATTGGCAGCTTCACCATGGATGAAGCGCTGGACAGGATCGCTTAAGCGACAACCTTGCGCAACGCGTCCGCCGCCTCGTCCAGCATCGGCGCGTCGATGCCCAGGTAGGTGACGGCGCGCATGCGATAGGGGCCCATGGCGCCGATGCGGACGTCGTGGGCCAACAGTTTTTCGGCCACCGTGGCCGCGTCCATGCCGGTCTCCTCCACATCGTAGAACACCAGATTGGTTTCGCAGCGGTCGAAGATCAGCCTGATGCCGGGAATCTGCGCGATGGCGCGGCTGAAATTGCGGGCGTTCTCGTGATCCTCGGCCAGGCGTTCCACATTGTTTTCCAGGGCATAGACACCGGCGGCGGCGATGATGCCGGCCTGCCGCATGGCACCGCCCATCTGCTGTTTATAGCGCCAGGCCTGCTCGATGAAATCGGCGCTGCCGGCCAGCACGCCGCCCACGGGACAGCCCAGGCCTTTCGACAGATCCACCCACAGGGAATCGAAATGCTTGCCGTATTCCTTGGCCGGCGTGCCGCTTTCCACCACCACGTTCATCAGGCGGGCGCCGTCCATATGGGCGGCCATGCCGTTTTCCCTGGCCACGGCAGTGACGGCGGCGATATCGGCGATGGGCCAGACGCTGCCGCCGCCGGCATTCGTAGTGTTCTCCACCGACAGCACCCGGCTGCTGGGCACATGCCGGCGCACGGGGCGGATGGCGCCGCGCACCTGATCGGCGGTGAAGATGCCGTGTTCCGTATGCAAGGTGCGGGTCTGGGCCTGGGCCATGGCCGATGGCCCGCCGCTTTCCGCATTAATGGGATGGGCGAAATAGTCCAGGATGATCTCGTCCCCGGGCCGGCAATGGACCCGGAAAGCGATCTGGTTGCACATGGTGCCGGAGGGCAGAAAGATCGCCGCCTCCTGCCCCAGCAGTTCCGCCGCCATGGCGCAGAGTTTGTTGACCGTGGGGTCTTCGAAATTCTGCTCATCGCCCACCTCTGCCTCGGCCATGGCCTGGCGCATGGCCTGTGTCGGCAGGGTGTGGGTGTCGCTGTATAGATCAATGCGCGGTGCGGCCATGATTTTCTCTTTCGATTATTCCGCTTCTCTGCGGTGGATCATCCATTTCGTCGTCAGCGTCGTCGTCAGCTCGCCATGCTGGTTACGGATTTCGTTGTTGAATTCCACATAGCCCAGGTTTGGCCGGCTTTTCAGGGGCCGCAATACGGCCACTTCCGATTGTACGCTCAGGACATGGCCAACCACCACCGGCTTCAACCAATTGATTTCGGCCCAGCCCGGCGAGACAAAGGCGTCGGCGGCAATGAAGGCATCCTTGGACATGCGCCGCCAGGCGGCGCAGACATGGGGGCCGGAGGCGATCAGATCCGGCCAGCCGAGTTTCTTGGCGGCAGCCGCGTCCAAATGGAACGGTTCGGGATCAAACTGTTCGGCGAAGGCAATCATTTCATCATGCCGCATTTCGTAGGCGCCATAGGCATAGCGTTCGCCCATGGCGAAGTCCTCGAAATGCACGAGGTTCATAAAGGGCGGATTGTCCTGCATGGGTAAGTGCGAGGCCCCTCTATACGACCCGGTACACGAAGTCGCCGCCGTCGAGGACACAGCGGCTGTTTTGCACGGCGATTTCGATGCTGCGCTCAAACGTCTGCGGTGTCAGCCACGCCACATGGGGCATCAAGGCTACGTTATCCAGGCCCAGCAAGGGTTCGTTATCGGCAATGGGCTCCTCGGCGAAGACATCCAGGCCGGCGGCCAAAAGCGTGCCTTCGGTCAGGGCATGATACAGCGCGCCCTGATCCACCAGGCCGCCGCGCGCGGTATTGATCAATACGGCGCCGGGCTTCATGGCGGCGAAAGCAGCCTCATCCAGCATATTCTCGGTTTCCGGCGTTACCGGCATATGCAGCGAGACGACATCTGCCTCCGCCAGCAAATCCGCCAATTCGCGCCATTCGCCCAAGGCATCTTGCTTGGGGGCGGAGGCGGTATAGATGATCCTGGCGCCCAGGGCCTGCAAGACCGGGGCGACCCGGCGGGCCACCTCGCCATAACCGACCAGCCCGACCGTGCGCCCGGAAACTTCGCCCACCTGATCGAAAATCGCCGGATCAAGGCGCCAGCCATCGCCCCGGCGCGCGGCATCGTGGAACGTCGCGGCCCGGCGCAGGGCCGACAGCATCAACAGCACCGTCGCCTCGGCCACCGCCTGGCTGTTGGTGCCGGGCATGTTGCAGACGGGAATATCGCGGGCCTGGGCGGCATCAAGATCGATGGTGTTGACCCCGACGCCGATTTTCTGGATCAGGCGCAGATTAGGCGCCGCCGCGATGACCTCCGCCGTGGCCGGTTTCAAGACATGCCACAGCACATCAGCCGTTGCCATCAATTCGAACAGGCGGGCCTCGTCATCCTCGTCACAGGTTTCGATGGAGAGCCAATCGCTCTCGGCCGCGGCCAGGCGGGCGGCTATGCCCTCGCTTGCCGCATAGTGAAAAACCGCCTTCAACTTACTCATTCAGTGGTTCCTCGCATGCTGGCATGGGAAAATGGAGCGGGCGAAGAGAATCGAACTCTCGTCTTAAGCTTGGGAAGCTCCTGCTCTACCATTGAGCTACGCCCGCCTGCCGAGCTGTTTAACACAGTCAAAAAAAATACGAAATCCCGTGTTTCAGCCCTTTTCCCATACACGTTCGATCACAGTCTCGCGATGGACGCCGGTGGAGCGTTGACAATGGGGCAGTGTCCGTGAAACTAGGCGGCGTTGCCTGGAATTAGGATATCGATAAATGAACAGTGCCGTACCTGACAGAATGCCCGATGCGCTGGATCGGGCAAAATTCAGCGATCCCAAGCGTACACTCGACAATCAACCCCGCGCTTTCGTGGGGCTGACGAACCTGGATACGCTTTGGTTCAATACGGGCACGGTCTGTAACCTGACCTGCGCCAATTGCTATATCGAATCCTCCCCCAGCAACGACCGCCTGGCCTTTTTGAGCTGCCATGACGTCGCCAACTTACTGGACGAACTGCAGGCGGACTGGCGGGCGCACGAAATCGGCTTTACCGGCGGCGAGCCTTTCATGAACCCGGATTTTCTGGCCATCCTCGGCGATGCCCTGGGGCGCGGTTACCGGGTTCTGGTGTTGACCAACGCCATGCGGCCGATGATGAAAATGGCCGACGGCCTGCTGGCCTTGCAGCGGGAACATGGCGACAGGCTGTGCCTGCGCGTTTCCGTGGATCATTACGCGCCCGACCTGCACGAGTTGGAGCGCGGTCGCCATAGCTGGGAGCGCATGCTGACGGGCCTGACCTGGCTGGCTGAGAACGGCTTTAACATCAACATTGCGGGCCGGACCCTGTCGGGTGAGGAAGACGCCGCCCTGCGTCAGGGCTATGGCCGGCTATTCGCCGCCAACGGCATACCGGTCGATGCGGACGATCCGGCCGAATTGGTGCTGTTTCCGGAAATGGACGAGGACCTGGATGTGCCGGAAATCAGCACCGCCTGCTGGGGCATTCTGGATGTTTCGCCCGGGGCGATGATGTGCGCCACCTCGCGCATGGTGGTCAAGCACAAGGGCGACAGCGGCCCCACCGTGATGCCCTGTACTCTGCTGCCCTACGACGAACGCTTCAAAATGGGACCGGACCTGGCATCCGCCAGCGTGGCGGTGCCGTTGAACCATCCCCATTGCGCGCGCTTTTGCGTCCTCGGCGGCGGCTCGTGCAGCGCCGGGTAAAATAGCCCGGTAAATACCATTACCTAACAGGCCCTGGTTCGGAATATGATGCCGTGCCATGAGCTATGAAAAACCATTTAGCGGCCTGAAGGTTCTGGATGTGAGCCAGGGCTTCGCCGGACCTTATTGTGCCGGACTGTTGGCCCAATACGGCGCCGATATTACCAAGGTGGAACCGCCCGAGGGTGACTGGGGCCGAGGTCTTGGTCTGGTCTATGGCGATCACAGCACCATCTCCATGACCGCCAACCGGGGCAAGAAAAGCATTGTCCTGGATCTGAAAAGCGACGGCGGCCTGGCCGTGGCGCAGGATCTGGCGGCCCGCTGCGATGTTCTCATCGAAGGTTTTCGCCCCGGCGTTTGTGCCCGCTTTGGCCTGGGCTATGACGATGTGCGCCAGGTCAATCCGGGCGTGATCTATCTCTCCATCAGCGGTTTTGGCCAGGAAGGACCCTATGCCGGCGAAGCCGCCACGGACACCGTGCTGCAGGCATTTTCCGGCCTTATGTCCATCAACAAGGGAAATGACGAAATTCCCCATCGTTTTGGCCATTACATTGTCGATTGCGTGACGGCGCTGTATGCCTATCAGGCGCTTTCCTCGGCCTTGTATGCCCGCCGGGACCAGCCGGAAGGGCGCTTGATAGACTGCAGCTTGATGACGGCGGCGGCGGCCCTGCAAACCTCCAAGATCGCGGACTATCATCTGGAAGAGGGCCCACCCGCGGCCAATAACGCACCCGCCGGCAGCTACAATACGCTAGACGGCTTTATTGCCGTCACCCTGGTCAAGGAAGAGCAGTACAAGCAATTGTGCCTGGCCCTGGGCCAACCCGCCCTGGCCGATGATCCCCGTTACCGGGATTTCGCCAGCCGGGCCGCGCATATGGACAGCCTGGGCCCAACGGTGCAGGAGATCCTGCTGCAACAAACGACGGCGGAATGGATGGCGCGTTTCAAGGAGGCGCAGGTCCTATCACACCCGGTCGCCGACTATGGCGATTGGCTGGCCGATCCCCATGTGGTCGCCACCCAGGCCTTTCAGATGATGGCGCAGCCGGGCATGCCGTCGGTACCGTTGGCCCAGATCCCCGGCACGGCGCCCATCGACCCCGATGATCCCGGCCAGCAGGCGCCGATGCTTGGCCAGCACAGCCGGCAGGTCTTGGCTGATCTGGGCTATGACGAGGGGAAAATCGAGGCACTGGCGGCGGCGGGCGCCGTTCGGTTCGGCCCGGAAGGCTAGAGGCCGGCGCCGTGCGGGAATATCGGGCGGTATTTTTGGTCAACGGCATCCTGCTGTTGATCCTTGGTCTCGCCATGTTGGTGCCGGCGTTGCTGGATGCCCGTGTGGGTCATTCCGATTGGCAGGTGTTCTTGGCGGCTGCCTTTCTGACCGGCTTTGTCGGCGGCGCGCTCAGCATCACCTGTTGGGGCAGCGGCGGGGATTTGCAGCTGCGCCAGGCCTTTGTCCTGACCACGTCGATGTGGATCGTCACGCCCACCTTCGCGGCACTGCCATTTGCCTTTTCCGACCTCAATCTCAGCTACACCGACGCCTTTTTCGAGGCCATGTCCGGCATCACCACCACCGGCTCGACGGTCATCTCCGGCCTGGAGGCGGCACCGCCGGGCATTCTGATCTGGCGCGCCCTGCTGCAATGGATGGGCGGGATCGGCATCATTGTCACCGCCGTGGCCATCCTGCCCATATTGCAGGTTGGCGGCATGCAGCTGTTCCGCATGGAGAGCTCGGATGCTTCGGAAAAAGTGCTGCCCCGCACGGCCCAGATCGCCGGCACGATCTCGGTTATTTATCTAGGGCTTTCCTTTATCTGCGCGCTGGTCTATTGGGCCGCCGGGATGCCCGCCTTCGAGGCCGCGGCGCACGCCATGACAACCATCGCGACGGGCGGCTTTTCGACCTCGGACAGCTCTATCGGGATCTATGACAGTGCTCTGATCGACTACACCGCGACAGCCTTCATGATCATCGGCAGCCTGCCGTTCCTGTTGTATTTTCAGGTCCTGCGCGGGCGCCCCCTGGCGCTGTGGCGCGATAGCCAGGTGCGCTGGTTCTTCGCCATTCTGTCCGCCGCCGTTGCCGGCATGACCCTGTGGCAGGTCGGCGGCAATGATGTGGAACTGGGCCGGGCGGTGCGCTACACAGCCTTCAACGTGACCTCGATCCTGACCGGCACCGGCTATGCCACCGATGACTACGGCCAGTGGGGCGGTTTCGCGGTGGTGCTGTTCTTCTTTGTGATGTTCATCGGCGGCTGCGCGGGCTCCACCTCCTGCGGCATCAAGATTTTCCGCTTTCAGGTGCTTTACGCCGCCGCCCGCACACAGATGGGCCGGCTGTTGCAGCCGCATGGGGTTTTCGTCGCCAACTTCAACCGCCGGCCGATCCCGGATTCGGTGATGGATTCGGTGATGAGTTTCTTCTTTCTCTTCGCCCTCAGCTTTGCCGTTCTGGCGGTGGCGCTGAGCCTGTTGGGCTTGGACTTTCT
>CAYWYB010000063.1:0-19783 GCA_964462145.1 uncultured Rhodospirillaceae bacterium | reverse complement strand
CCCCTGTATTGCCGGGTCAAGCCCGGCAATGACATGAGAAATTGTGGCGCATGTCTGTTTAATAAATTAGGCATTCCTGGGCCGTGACAGCTTGTACGTCACCATGCCCTTGGCGAAGATTTCGCCATTTTCGACGCCCTTGACGTCAATATCGACCACGACGATGGAGCCGCCGCGCCGCACGGTGCGCGCCTCGGCCACCATGTCGGTCCAGGCGGCGGTGAGGAAATTCACGTTCATGCCCACGGTGGCGCCCAAGGTACCCTCGGGAATATCGAGATAGGACCAAGCGGCGGCGGTGCCGGCCTTGTCGATTAGGGCGGCAATAACGCCGCCGTGGAACCGGTTATCGCCGCGCGAGAGATCCTCCCGCCAGGGCAGGACCATGCGGCAATAGCCTTCCGCCATCTCCTCGATTTCGGCGCCCAGCACCTCGCCAAAGCCCTTGCCCAACATCCGCGCCTGCATGGCCGCCACTTGTTCCGGGGTATACGCACTCATCAATGGGTTTCCTATGTGATCAGAATTTGTTGCCTAAGGGTATAGCGCGGCTAGGCGTGGAAGCGCCAAATGAAATTGCGGCCTCTTTGGGAGAGTTACTTCTTGGGCCGGAATCGCGGCGAGCGGCACCAAATGCCGGAGAGGTCGGGGGCCAGCCAGGAGAGCGCGAAGGCTGCGATACCTGCGATGTTTAGGGTGATGCCCCACCACCAGGCGCGGTCGGCCAGGGTGGTGTCGGGGGCCTGGGACACCATGGTCAGGCTGTAGATACCGAACGCGGACAGGCCGATGCCGACCAGGGCACCGCCCAGGCGCCGCCAGATGTCGTTGCGGTATATGCGCATTATTTAGCCCCCATGTGCCAGGGTATGTTAGCAAAATAGCCTGGATTTCGAAACCGAACGCCTATTTCGGGCTGAGCAGATAGAACACCGAGCGTGTGGGCGAGGTGAAGTCGCGGCGCTCGACATGCCAGCCCGCCGCGTTGATTTTCTCTTCCAGCGCGGCCAGGGAATGACCGCGATAGCCGGCTTCCCATTTGTGGCCCCAGGGGTCGGACTGGTCGATCTTGAAACGGCGCAGGAAATTCAGCTTTTTGAAGGAAAACTTGCTGCGGAATTTCAGCCGGTTCAGATACAGCCGCCAATCGATCTGAAAGCCCATGTAGGGCACCGAAATGACCAGGTATTTCGGCCCGGCGGCGTGGAATTTCGCCAATACGTCCTGCACCTGATCCCAGGGCAGATGTTCCAGGGTCTCGCAGCACAAAATGGCATCGTGGCCCGCAAGGCGCGCGCTGTCCGTGGCGGTCAACTCGCCCTGAATATGGGGGACGTCCGTGCGCGGGTCCTGGCTGGGCAGCATATCAAAGGTGGTGACGGTGAAACCGGCATTGGCCAACAGGGCCGTGACCAGGCCCAGATTCGGCCCCACTTCCAGGACCGATTGCACATCCAGGCCATCAAGCAGGTGCAACTGGAACCATTGCTGGCCGATGCGCTTGTCGGAATAATAGCGGAACCATTCGGCCCGGCGGGTGCCAGGATTGGGGAATAGGCTCTCCGCGTCGCCGCTTGCTTTGTCGCCAGTCTGCATGGCTTTGCTGCATAGCCAATGCCATTGCCATAGGCAAGGCATTGCGGCGACGCAAACATGGCCGCCGTCATGGTATCGCACGCCGATATAGGCAATAATGCGCCAACGGGGGATCGCGGCGTCGTTATTGTCCTTGATCCTCCTCATGTGTAGTCAGTTTGTATTCGTGATCCTGTGACAGATTTTCGGCTGATTCGCCGCAATTTCGCACCGGAATAGATCCTGGAGGGCCCTGGATGGCCAACATCCCGTTCAAGAGAGACGTAACCTTCGAATATGGCGTGGCTGATCAGATCTCGCCCTTGATCCGCCGGGTTATCGCGCCCAATCCTTCCTCCTTCACTCTGCATGGCACCGGCACCTATATCATCGGCAAGGGGCAGGTCGGCGTGATCGATCCCGGCCCCGACGATCCGACGCATATTCAGGCCATCCTGGATACGGTAAAGGGCGAAACTGTCAGCCATATCATCATCACCCATACCCACCGCGACCATTCCCCGGGCGCGGCATTGTTGAAGGCGGAGACGGACGCACAAATCTGGGGCTGCGGCCCGCACGGCCATGGCCGCGTCAAAGCCGATGACAGCGGCGCCACCTCGGACGAGGGCGCGGATACGGACTACATGCCCGATGTCCTGGCCAACGATGCCGATGTCCTCGATACCAAGGAATGGTCCCTGCAGGCGGTGCATACGCCGGGCCATACCTCGAACCATACCTGCTTTCATTTGCGCGAGGAGAACGCGCTGTTTTCCGGCGATCATGTGATGGGTTGGTCCACCTCCATCGTCTCGCCGCCCGATGGCGATATGTACCGCTATATGCAAAGCCTGAAGAAGCTGTTGCTGCGTTCAGACGATCATTATTGGCCCACTCATGGCCCCAGGATCGAACAGCCAAAGGCCTTCGTCACCGAGTTGATCAAGCACCGGGAAGAGCGCGAGGAGCAGATCGCGCAATGCCTCGGCCAGCAGATCGGCCGCATTCCCGACATGGTCAAGGCCATGTACCAGGATGTGCCCGAGCATCTGCATTCAGCCGCCGCGCGCTCTGTGCTTTCGCATCTGGTGCACATGGTGGCCACGGACCGGGCCTTTTGCGATGGCGAGCCCGGCGCCGATACGGTTTATCGGGCGGCATAGAAGCAGGGCGATAACATGGCGGACCAGGAAACCCCAAAAATCGAGATCAAAGGCTTGTGCAAGTCGTTCGATGGAGAGCGGGTCCTGGACGGCATCGATTTTGCCATTCCCGATGGCGGCTCTGTGGTGTTGCTGGGCGAATCCGGTTCCGGCAAGACCCTGACCCTGAAATGCATCATGGGTCTGGTGCATCCCGACAGCGGCTCGATCCGCATCGACGGCCAGGACACGGTCGGCCTCAAGGGGCGGGAGCGGGATCAGCTTTTGGGCCGTTGTGGCATGCTGTTCCAACAATCCGCCCTGTTTGACAGCCTACCGGTCTGGCGCAATGTTGCCTTTAGGGAGATCGAAAGCAAGGAACTGAATGCGGCCGAGGCTCATGCCATGGCGGTGAAACGCCTGGGCTCGGTGGGACTGGGGCCGGCGGTGGCGGATCTGCTGCCGTCTGAATTATCCGGGGGCATGCAAAAACGTGTCGGCATCGCCCGCGCCATTGCTTCCACACCGGAGATCATCCTGCTCGATGAACCGACCGCCGGTCTGGACCCGATCATGTCCAACGTGATCGCCGGCCTGATCGTCCGCAACGTGCGTGATCTGGGGGCGACGGCGCTGTCCATCACCTCCGACATCAACACCGCGATCAAGGTCGCCGACACCATTGTCCTGTTGCACGAGGGCAAGGTCGCCTGGTCCGGTCCACCGGACGAAATCGCTCATACCGGCAACGCCGTCGTCGAACGCTTTATCCATAAGTGGAAGATGGAGCAGGCAGCGGCCTGATCAGAAAAAACCCAATCGGAAAGATCGGCAAGACAGCAATTTTTGTCATCGCCACCCAGCGTATTTGTAAGAGGAGGAATTGCGATGAGTTTGGATGCCAATCAAGAGGGCCTGGTGGTCGGCGTTGTCGGGGCCGGCGCCATGGGACGTGGTATTGCCCAGGTCGCGGCAACGGGCGGCTGTGCGGTCAAACTGTATGACGCCAACGGGCAGTCGTCTCTCGACGCGCTGGCGCAAATCGACGGGCTGCTGACCCGGGCGGCGGACAAGGGGCGGATGAGTGCGGAAGAGGCCGAGGCCGCAGTGGCCCGTATCGAGATCCTGGCGGACATGGACGGTTTTTCGGGCTGCGACGTTGTGGTCGAGGCGGTTATCGAGGATATCGATATCAAGCGTCAGGTCTTCAAGGCCCTGGAAGGCATCGTCGGGCAGGGCGCCGTTCTGGCCACCAATACCTCGTCCCTTTCCGTCACCACGATTGCCGCCGAATGCGCCCACCCCGAGCGCGTCGCTGGTCTGCATTTCTTCAATCCCGTGCCGGTGATGAAGCTAGTCGAGGTGGTGGCCGGCGTGCGTACGGCGCCGTGGGTCGCTGAATTCCTCACCGGACTAGGTGCGCGCATGGGGCGGGTGCCGGTCAATGTCGCGGATGTGCCCGGTTTCCTGGTCAATCAGGTGGGCCGTGGCTACACCATCGAGGCGGCTCATATGTTGAGCGAAAGTATCGCTGAACCGGTCGATTTCGACCGCATCATGCGCGATGTGGCCGGTTTTCGCATGGGGCCGTTTGAATTGCTTGACCTCACCGCCCTGGACGTAACCCATCCGGCGACGGAAGCCATCTATGGCCAGCATTTTGACGAGCCCCGCTATCGCCCCTCAAGCATGATGAAAACCCGCATGGACGCGGGCCTTTTGGGCCGCAAGACCAAGCAGGGCTATTACGTCTACGATGAAGGCACACAGCAGGTGCCCGAGGAAGCAGCGGCGCCGGAATATGATGGCCGTCCGGTCTGGGTCAGCACCGCCGTGCAGAAGGACGGCACCGCCCTCAACACCTTGGTCAAGGAACTTGGCGGCGAACTGGAGGCCTCGGACCGGCCCAGCGCGGAAGCACTGATTTTGGTCACGCCACTGGGTAAAGACGCCACGGCCACGGCAATCGAGGAAGATCTTGATGCCAGACGTACCGTGGCCGTTGATACCTTTTGCGGGCTGGAGCGGCGCCGGACGCTGATGACAACGCCGATTACCCAGCCGGACTTCGCCGCCGCCGCGCGCGGCTTGCTGACCAGCGATGGCACGCCGGTCACGGTTATTCAAGATTCCGTTGGTTTTCCCAGCCAGCGCATCATCGCCATGATCGTCAATATCGGCTGCGCCATCGCGCAATCCGGCGCCGCCACGCCCGAGGACATCGACAAGGCGGTTCAGTTGGGTCTCAACTATCCCCATGGCCCGTTCGGTTTTGGCGATACCTATGGTCCGGCCAAAATACTGGCGATCCTCGAGGCCATGCATGATCTAACCGGCGATCCCCGCTATCGCCCAACACCCTGGCTGCGCCGCCGCGCCCAACTAGGCGTCTCGTTGTTGACGCCGGCGACCTGATACCAGCTGCCTCACGGGAGCTAACGGAACGCTGTCAGGACCATGTAGAAGGCCAAACCGAAGACACAGAAGAACAGCACGAAAACGCCGGTCCGTAAGCCGTATGGCGGCGCGGCGCCGATGCGGTGGATTTCGGGATACGCCTTCAGATACCAGACATCTAAACCTTGGCCGGGGCGGATGCGGTCGTACACGGCTTTCTCCACCGCGTCGCGGCCGATCAGGGGCGTGCCCTTGGGCTGAAAGCGGAACTCAATAATATAGCTGCTCGATGTGCGATAGCGCCTGGTGGAATAGCTGACATGTTTGCGGAGCACACGGGCGTAGTATTTTTCGCCGTCATCATCCAGGGCCAGGTCGGCGGCGATTTCCATACCCAGGACCGCCATGACGAACCCTGCCATGGCCATGATAACCAGGCCGGAGAATATTTTCCGTGTTGGCGAGTAGCCGTTGCTCACACCGGCTATTGCTCCTTTTATGCCGTGGGCAGCTTGTACCCGGCGAACTGCTCGCGCAGGATCAGTTTTTGAATCTTGCCCGTGGCTGTATGGGGGATTTCATCCACGAAGGTGACATCATCGGGCATCCACCAGGTGGCGATCTTGCCCTTCATGAAGTCTAGGATTTCCGGGCCTTCGACGCTGCTGCCTTCGTTGCGGACGATGATTAGCAATGGCCGCTCATCCCATTTCGGATGCACCAGGCCGATCACGGCGGCCTCCGCTACGTCCGGGTGGCCGACGGCGATGTTTTCCAGATCGATGGAGCTGATCCATTCGCCGCCCGATTTGATCACATCCTTGGAACGGTCGGTAATCTGCATGTAGCCTTCGGGATCCAGGGTCGCCACATCGCCGGTGTCGAACCAGTCGCCGTCATCCAGGACCTCGCCGCCGTCGCCCTTGAAATAGCCGTTGGTAATCCATGGACCACGCACCATCAAATGGCCAAAGGCGACGCCATCGCGGGGCAGTTCCTTGCCGTCATCATCGGTGATCTTCATATCAACGCCATAGACGGCACGGCCCTGCTTCGATTTGACCGCCAGTTTGTCGGCGTAATCCCATTCCGCCATGCCGGCTTTGAGATTGCCGGTGGTGCCCAGCGGGCTCATTTCCGTCATGCCCCAGGCGTGGATCACCACCACGTCGTAGTCATGTTCGAAAGTCTCGATCATTGAGGCCGGCGCGGCCGAGCCGCCGATCACCGTGCGCGTCATATGGGGCAGTTGCTTGTCGTTCTGCTGCAGATATTGCAGCAGCATCAGCCAGACCGTGGGCACACCGGCGGACAGGGTGACCTGCTCCTGCTCCAGCAATTCGTAGATCGAGGCGCCGTCCATACCCATGCCCGGCAGCACCAGCTTGGCCCCCGACATGGGCGCGGAATAGGCGATGCCCCAGGAATTGGCATGAAACATGGGCACGACGGGAAGCACGCTGTCTTGCGATGAAAGGCCAAGGACATCGTTGCTGCAGGATGCCAGGGAATGCAGCACGGTGGAGCGGTGCGAATACAGCACGCCTTTCGGATTGCCCGTGGTGCCAGAGGTATAACAGAGGGAGGAGGCGGTCTTCTCATCGAAGCTGGGCCAGTCCAGGCCGCCATCCTGGGCCGCCAGCAACTCTTCATAGCAAAGCACGTTGGGCAGGGAGGTTTCGGGCATATTGGCCCGGTCGGTCATGATGACGATAGCCTCGACGCTGTCCAGCTGATCGGCGATGCCTTCCAACAGGGGCACGAAGGTCAATTCGGTGAACAGCACCCTGTCTTCGGCATGATTGGCGATATAGACGATCTGTTCGGGAAACAGGCGCGGATTGATCGTATGCAGAACGGCGCCGATACCCGAAACTCCGTAATAGCACTCCAAATGGCGGTAACCGTTCCAGGCCAGGGTCGCGACCCGGTCGCCAAGGCCGATACCCAAGCCGCCAAGAGCCTGGGCCAGCTGTTTGGCGCGCAGATTGGCGTCAGCGTAAGTATAGCGGTGTATCGGCCCCTCGACGGTGCGTGAAACGATTTCAACGCCGCCATGATACTGCGCCGCGAAATCAATCAGCGAGGAAATCAATAGGGGCCGGTCCTGCATCAAGCCAAGCATGGCTACCTCCAAAAACGTGTTGTTCCGTGTTGGGGAGCTCTATATCCCGCTAGCACCGGTTTCGTAAAGGGAAGGCGGGATCAGATCATTGGCTTTCCGACAGATGAACGCCGCTGACCTGATAGGTCAGGCCCGAATCATTGGCGGAAAAAAATCCGGCCGCATTCTGGGGTACGGAGGAACTATTGGCTGGTGCGCCGAAAAAGGCCCCTCGTATGGTGCCTGATAGGCTAACTCCATTGCGGCTGCCACTGACGGATTCGAAAAACTCAGTTACCGACGCGCCCATGGCAGTGGCGGAGCCGGAGAATGTCATGGAGGCGCCATCAATACTCATGGTGCCGTTGGTCACGGTTATGTCGGAGGAACCTATCGCCAGCTTAAAGGAATAGGACCCGACGGCCGTATAAGTCGCCACCGTACCGTTTGTTTCGTGCGAGCCGTTGGCGACGGAGCCTATCAGAGTGCCGCTGAAATTTCCCGTGGCACCATTATTCAGGTTTGAATTGGCAATCCGTTCCCCGGCCACCCATGCCGCTAGGGCGACTTCGTGAGTATGGTCGCTTGGCGATCCGGCACCCCAGAACCCCCAGGTCACGTACGAGCAGGTGCACATGCTGACATCCGAAGGCGTAATGGCACTAAGCGAAATGTCCGAATCCCGAAAAACGCCAATATCGGGATCGCTATTGCTGCCGCTTTCAAAGCCAATGGCGCCGAAATGGCCGTCGTCGATGAAGGCACTGTTTTTGTTCAGGCTCGTGCCTAAGCCGCCAAAATCCAAGGTAACGTGCTGTATGCCGTGCGAAAAAGGACTGGTGATATTGAAAGCGCCTTCGACATTGTTGGTGGCCGCGCTGGTCTGGATGCGATTGACCGGCACAGTGACGCCATCCACCGTGGTCGTGCTGGTGGTGTTTTCGGAGTAAAACTTATGTACGCCCAAAAAATTGCCGCTATTGTCGAAATCCCGAGAGACGCCGCCCACATACGCCGCCATGACCCGCGTAGAACGGCTTGTGCCAAGACCTGCGGACGAATCTTTTGCGATCAACGCTACATTCGGGAAGATAAAGGTGTGGCTGCCGCGCAGGCTTTCAGCGACACCACGGCTAAGCACGGTGTCCTCACTATCGACTTCTTCCGCACCAATGACGGCTTGGTCGGGACCGATGCCGAAGAAGTCGCCGCCGCCGCTACTATCCTGGGTGGCCACTTCGCCGTCATAGAAGTAATAATCGCCGGTCGCCGCCGTCATCGCGGAGCCAATGGAATCGCCGGCCATGAATGGCCAGCCCTGAGCATCATCGTCGACCGCCCCCACCAGCAGGCTGAACGCTTGCTGTTGCGAACTGCCGGTACCGCTAATCGCCAGGGTGGCGCTCATAAACGCCGGACTCGCTCCGGTTCCCGATGTGCCCCAATAGATCATGGCCCTTGCTGAATTCAACGGCGCCAAACTACCGCCATGGGCATTGGGGATCAGGGGAATATTACTGCCGCCCAAGGTGAAATCATTGCGCGCTTCATAGGTCGTGACCCCGGAGGTCGGAAAATCCGCCATGGCAGTCGGCACACCGGTAAAAATTATCTGCTGACTGCCACTCAGCTCATACATTAGGAATTCACTGTCTTCGGAGAGAAAGCCGGTGCCGGTGGCGTCGCCATAAGGGGTGGTGCCGGTGACGGTGAATTCGCCGGTCGCTTTCGGGCCGCTAAGGTTGTAACTGCCCTGGCTGGACGTTGCCGTGAAGATGCCATTGGCGATGGAAATACCGCTCAAGGCAACATTTTGCGTCGTGTCATGATCCGAACTTCCCAGCAATGTACTGGTGCCCCGTTTGCCGCGCCCCTCAAAATCACCGGCCAAGGTCAGGCCGCCGCTGCTGTCTTCTGTCGCGGTATCTTGCGCGGCGTCTGCGAGAATGGTGCTATCGTCGACCACGACTTCTTCGGAGGCCGAATCGTCGAGGTGAAGGCCGCCACTTAGCACCAGGCGCTCTGGCGGGGCGTCCGAACTCAAGACCGACAATTGGCTGCCGGCAACATCTTCATCGTTGACGTCGACATTGACGTTGCTGCTCTGATCGTCGTCGCTCTCGAGTGCATTCAATTCTGCTGAGAGCTGTCCTGGACTGGCCTTTTGCGGTGTTCCGGGCGGCCGGCCGCTCTGGGCGCTGATCTGAAAGCCGGGCCGCGTAACGGAAACCGTCGCGCCGCCGCTTTCAACGCTCATATTCTTGCCAAACAGGAATGTCGCCGTGACGCTATTGCCATCGGTTCGCGCCGTTGCAATGCCGCCGCGAATACCGATAATCGCGTTGGGGGTACGCAGGGTTACCGGGGTCTTTTTCGATATTTTGCCGCCTACCAAACGAAACACACCTTTGGTGGCGGAGAATGCCAGGGCACCGGATTTTGCCTCGGGGTCATAAATAAAGCGGTCAACGACCACATCTGAATTAGGCCCAACCGTCAGCGCCGAGCCATCCAGAAACAACAGCTGCAGTTTACCTTCTGCATCAGTCACCACCCGTTCGTTGGCGACGATGTCGACGCCGATCTGTAACACCTTGGCTTCTTGATTGGGCCAGGCGCCCGTGGCCTGGGGCAGGACGGCGGATGCAATGCCGATGTTTTGCGCCGCCTGAGTAAGCATGGGGGAGAGGCAACCGGCCAAAAATATTGCCAGACTCAAAATACAGCGCGTTTTGCTCTGACTCATATGCAAGCCCGTTGGTGGGACAAGTGCGGCCAATCCACTTTCGTGGTTACCAAAATCTAATGCAAGTAATGGCGGGCCGCAATCTTAGGCGGGCCTTTTTCGTGTGACATACGATTGGCTTTCGGTTTATCTCATGCTTGCTCTTGCGTTTGTATTGAAAGGGATGGGGGAAATGGATCATGCGACGCAGGTGCGCCTGACGAGGGAGATTTTGGCGCACCTTGATGCCCGGACGACCGCCCTGGCGCCCGATATTATGTATCAGGCGACCTCCGCCTATGACTCACCGGAACGCCTGCAACAGGAAAGAGATATCCTGTTCCGGCAATACCCCTTGTTAATGGGGTTGAGCGGCCAAATAAAGGAGCCTGGTGATTTTCTGACCGATGATTTCACCGGTGTGCCCATCGTCGTCGTGCGCGATGGCGAGGGGGTGGTGCGCGCCTTCCTCAATGTCTGTCAGCATCGCGGCGCGCGTGTCGCGGAGGGCTGCGGCAATACCGGGCGCACTTTTACCTGTCCCTATCATGCCTGGAGCTTTGATCTGACGGGCAAGCTGGTGGGCATCCCCCACGGCAGGAATTTCGAGGGCATGGACAAGGGAAGCCGGGGTCTGGTCGAACTGCCGGCGGAGGAACGTGACGGTTTGATCTGGGTGGTGCCGACGCCCAACGCTGATGGCAACCTGGACCTTGATGCGCATTTGAACGGGCTGGGTGCGGAATTGGCGAATTACGGCCTGGCGGGCTACCACCACCACGAAACCCGAATTTTGCACCGCAAGCTGAATTGGAAGATCGTCATAGACACATTTTTGGAGCCCTACCATTTCGCTTTCCTGCACGCTGATACGGTCGGCCCCATATTCTTTCCGAATCTGTGCCTGTTCGAAGCTTTCGGTCCCCATTTGCGTGAGACCCTGCCGCGGCGAACCATCGAAACCCTGCGCGATACGCCGGAGGCGGATTGGGATTTGATCCCTCATACCGCGCTGGTCTACGTGCTGTTTCCCAATACCGTATTGGTTATGCAGGGCGATCATGTGGAGACCTGGCGGGTCTTTCCGAAAGCCGACAAGGTCGGTGAGTGCGTTATGTATTTGGATTTCTTTGTCCCCGAACCGGCAGAGACGGAAAGTGCGCGACGTCATTGGGACCGCAACATGGATTTGACCATACGTACCGTGGACGAAGAAGATTTCCCGGTTGGCGAAGGCATCCAATCGGGCTTCGCCGCGAAGGCGCAAAATGAAATGGTTTTCGGCAGGAACGAGCCGGCCCTGGCCCATTTCGAACGATCTGTAACCGAGGCAGTGGCGACGAGACGATGATATCAAATGTAGCAAGGATCGAGGTGCGGCCAGTAACGGGCGGCATAGGGGCTGAAATCGGCGGCGTCGATCTGTCGGAGGAATTGTCGGCCACGACCGTATCCGAGATTCGCCAGGCGCTGTTGGATCATCTGGTCATATTCTTCCGCGGCCAAACGATCACGCCGGAGCAGCAGTTGGCTTTTGTCCGGCATTTTGGCGAGCCGGATATCTATCCCTTCGTCAAGGGCCTGGATGATTATCCCGAAATCACGCCGATTTTGAAATTGCCGGAGGAAACGGTGAATTTCGGCGGCATTTGGCATTCGGACACGGTTTATCAGCCGGAACCTCCCATGGGTACCGTGCTGTACGCCAAGGAGTTGCCGCCTTCGGGGGGCGATACATTGTTCGCCAATCAGTATCAGGCCTATGAAACCCTGTCGGAACCGTTGCGCAAATTTCTCGATGACCTAACAGCGATCAACAGTGCGGCCAAGGGTAGTGCCTCGAAAACAAGGGCGGGACGGGTGGCGGATTCCGGCACTGGCCTATCGGAACAGACCATGGAGGCCGAGCATCCCGTGGTCCGCACTCATCCCGAGACCGGGCGCAAGGCGCTGTTTGTCAATATTGGCCATACGGTCCGTTTCGCCGGCATGACGGAAGAGGAAAGCGCGCCCATTCTGGATTTTCTGTATTGTCATCAGATCAAGCCGGAATTCAGCTGCCGTTTTATCTGGACGCCGGGATCGTTGGCGTTTTGGGATAATCGTTGCGCCCAGCATTATCCGGTCAACGACTACCATGGCCACACCCGGCTTTTGCATAGGGTGACGTTGAAAGGCGACAGGCCTTTCTAAAGACGAAAAGCGCCGCTCTGTTATCTTGAGGCTACGCGCGGCCGCCCGCGGTTGCGAGGCGATCGGCCGGCAGCGACACTCGAACCGAGGTGCCGACGTCAAGCTGGCTCTCGATTTGCAGCTGCCCGCCATGGGTCTCGGTTAACTGCCTGGCCAGGGAAAGGCCCAGGCCGGTGCCTTCGTAGCGGCGGGCAAGCGACGAGTCTATTTGTCCAAAAGGTTCCAGCGCCCTGGGGATTTCATCCGGGCGCATGCCGATACCTGTGTCATGAACCGTGATCGTCATGCCGCCACTGTCATCGATCGCGGCGCTGACGGTGATGGTGCCGCCCGGTTCCGTGAATTTGATGGCGTTGGACAGCAGGTTGATCAGAACCTGTTTGACCCGTCTGAGGTCAATCATAATCGTCGGCAATCCGTCCGCAACGTCCAATTCGATCCGAACGCGGGCTGCCGCCGCCCGTTCCCGCACCAGGGGCATGCAGGCATCAATGACGTCAGACACATCATTTTCAGATTCTTCCAGGGTGTCCTGGCCCTCCTCGATCCGCGACAGATCAAGGATATCATTGATGATGGCCAGCAAATGCTGGCCGCTGGCATGAATGTCCTGGGCATATTCCTTGTAATGGGGATCTCCCAAGGCGCCAAACAACTCCTGTGCGATAATTTCCGAAAAGCCCGAGATCGCGTTCAATGGCGTACGCAATTCGTGACTCATGTTGGCAAGGAACATGGATTTCGCCCGGTTGGCTTGTTCTGCCTGTTCCTTGGCGGTGCGCAGGTCCATTTCCGCCTGTTTCAGGCTGGTGATGTCATTGGCAGTGAGAACCCGTTCGCCGGTATCTAGCAGCTGGATGGTTACCCGTACCCAGGTATCGTTTTCAAAGGCCAAATCTACCGGCTCGCCAGGATCGTGAAAATCCCTCAATCGTTGCTGGACGAACTCCTCGTGGGAGATCGTCATTTCATCGAAATAACCAATCTTGAGATTTTCCCGGGTGATTTCCTCGAAGGTGATGCCCGGGGCGATGATGGAACTAATTCGATGGTTCAAGGCCCGGAAGGCATTGTTGTAGAACACCAGGCGGTCCTGATCGTCAAACAAGGCAATGGTCTCGTTCAGATGATCCATGGCGCCGGCGATACGCTCGCCATCCGATTTCGCCTGATCGCGAAAGGCGATTTCCTTGCTGATATCGGAGGCGACACCACGATAACCCCTAAAAACACCATTTTCGTCGTAAAACGGGGCTCCCGATGTGCGAAGCCACACATTACGGTCATCATCAAATACTGGCCGGGTCACGAGACCCTTAAAGGGCTTGCGCTCGGCAAGGGTTTGGCGGTGGATCCGTTCGCCATCTTCATCGCCGAATTCAGCAATCAATTCAAAACGGTTTTTGCCGTAACGGGTATCGACGGCGAGGCCAACGTTCCGCGTGAAATTATCAGAGAACCATGTGTAATTGTAATTCTCGTCCATTTCCCAGAACCAATCGGATCCGGACTCCGCGAAGTCGAGCAGCCGACGCTCGCTCTGCTCCGCCTCCATCATCGTTGCATGCCGGATGGATATGTCACGGCAGGTCAACAGAACATTGCCTTCGCCTAAGGGACTTTGGCGGCATTCCAGATTGCGGCCTTCCGGCCCTGTAAGCTCATGCGTGATCTCGTGATCGGCGCTCAATTCGGCTAGACGGGTCTCCGCCGACAAACAGCCGTTCACGCCGTTATGCATGTCCCGTGCATGGCAGAATTGTACAACTTCGGCAAAGTCCCGGCCCGGCTCCAGCAGTTCGGCGGGCAAATCCAGATATTGCCGCAGCTTGCCATTGGCAAGTACGATGCGCCGCTGATCATCGATAACGGCCAGCCCTAGATCAATGGCTTCCAGGCTGCCCAGAATCAACTCAATTTGTGATGCTAACACCACGTCCCCTACCTAACTCGTCCGCAAATCATAACCCTGTTCCATTCAGGCGTTTGCCGCCCTTATGACGTAACGATACAAGAAAATAGAATAAGATGCTGCCCCCAATTAACTCAGAATAAATAGCCAAATTGGAACGGTTGCAATGGAAAACAATGTACTCGCGACAATAATCGTCGCCAGCAAGGTGGCATCACCGCCCAGCTGCCGGGCCAGAATATAGCTGCCCGGCGGCACCGGCATGATGGCATAGATCACGATCGCCATGCGGCTTAGTCCGTCCAGCTCAAATGCCCAGATCGCTGCCAGGGCCAATAGAGGCATCAACACCAGGCGGGCCAGGCAGGCCATGACCACGGCTTGTCCACTGTGGCGTAGGGCGCGAAAGTCCAGCCCAGCACCGGCGGCCAGCAGGCCCAGAGGCAGGGCGGCACGGCCCAGAACCTCGAAAAACGGATCAAGAACCCAGGGCAGGCCAATGCCGCTAAGGCTTAAAAAGACCCCAACCAGAACCCCTACGATCATCGGGTTGCTTAACACCGTCAGCAGCAATTTCCTGAAGCCGCTGTTGCCCCGGTTATTGCCGTAGCGGCCCAGCACGCTGACCGAGATCAGATTGGCCAGGGGCGTGACAAAGGCCACGATAACCGAGAATATAGTCAGCCCGGCGGTCTGGTACAGTCCGGCGGCGATGGCGAAACCGATGTAGGAATTAAAGCGGATCGTGCTTTGCACCATCGAGGTGAAGGCGGGCCCATCCATTCCCAGATGGCGGCGCAGCAGCAACAGAACGGCAGTGGCAGTCAGCACGATCAGGACCGCCGCCGCCGCCGCCGGCAGCACGTTCAATTGCGAAACATCCACATTGGCGAAATTGCGGATCAGCAGGGCGGGCAGCAGAATATAAAACACCAGAGGGTCTAGCAGGCGCCAGAACTCGTCGCCGGGAAACCGCCGCAGGCGTAATAGCCAGCCCAGGCCCAGCAACATGAAGATCGGCAATATGACAAACAGTGTCGTCGCCATGGCCGTTACTGGGCCTCAGCCAAGCAATAGATCGGCCAGCGCGGCCAGATCCGCCACATGCGCGGTCGGTTGATGGAGGCTGGCGGCATCGGCGGCGTTGCCGCTGGCTACCTGGATCGAGCGCAGGCCCGCCAGCGTCGCGCCCGCGATATCGGTTTCCGCCGTATCGCCAACCATGGCGACTTTGTCCAACGGCAGCGCCAACCGCGCCAGGGCCAAAGTAAATATTTTCGGATTGGGCTTGCCAACGATATAGGCGGTCTGACCGCTGGCAGCCTCTAAAAAGGCCACCACGGCACCGGCTTCCGGTTCCACGCCTTGGCCGACGGGTAGCTTATTGTCGGGGTTGGTGGCAACCAATTTGGCGCCCCGGTGCAAATGGCCCACCGCCGTCGACAGGACGGACAGGGGCATCTCCAGATCCATGCCGGCGACAACAAAGTCCGGCTGTTCGGAAGGCACGGCGCCAATGGCCTGCAACTCCCGTTGCAAAGCCTCGCTGCCGGCGACGAAGACCGTAGGCGCCGGATCTTGCGCCGCCAGATACTGCGCCGTTGCCTGGCCAGCGGTGATAATATGGTCGGCGTCAAGCTCGATGCCCAGACCGGCCAGTTTGGTGCTGTATTCATGGGCCGAGGCGCGGGCATTGTTGGTCAGCGCGGCCATCTTGATACCGGCCTCTTGTAACTTCGCCATGGCCGCCGCCGCGCCGGGGATGGCCATGTCACCGCGATAGAGCACCCCGTCCATGTCCAGGATCAGGCCGGTGATATTATCCAGGCCGTCGGGAATGGCTTGCTGGCGCATGCGCTCTTCAAAACTGGGCAGGGGCGCGACCCAGCGGGCGTTCAGGCCGCGCACGGGAACGGCCAGGGAAATCGGGTCCTGGCCATGGGTGCGCCAGCGGACTTCGTGGTCGACCTCGATGGTGGCCCAGGCGCCGGCGGCCTCGCCCTCTGTGGTAAAACACTCGGACAGGGATTGCACGGTAATGTAAGGGATACCGTCGATCAGATTGACGTCATTCCAGTGCACATGGCCTGCGATGCATAGAATAACGTTACCTGCATCCCGTATCAGCGCCTGGATTTCCCGCGCGTGGGGCAGTCCGCCGGAACGGACATTGTTGTCGAAATAGTAATTGCCGTGCAAGGAACCGCCGTCCAGGGGCACGTGAGTGAAGATGATCGAGGGCAGATTGGTCGCCGCCAGATCCTGCCGCAGCCAATCCAGATCAGCCTGGTTGGGCAAAAACCCCTGGGGCCGGTGAATTTGGCAATCCATCTGCCAGAACACCAGATGCCGCCCGGCCAGATCGATACTGTGATGCCCCATATCATGACCCAGGACCTCGGCATTGTCGGCAATGGACAGATGAACACGGTCGTGGTTGCCCATCAGATGCCAGTGCGGGCTGGGCAGGCCAACGAAATGTTCAGCGACTTTTTCCAGCTGCTCGCGGTCGGTTTGCGGATCAATGTCGGAAATGCGGTCGCCAAGCTCGGCAATGAAATGCGGCTGGTAGTCCTCAACAAACGCCCGGAAGTCCTGCAACAGCGGCAAGGCCGCCGCGCCGACCTTTGTCAGCTTGTTCGGGCCATGGTGGATATCGGTGACGATGGCCAATTTCAGGGTTTCAGGCATGCTGCAAGGCTCTATTGCGATTTCAGGCGGTCCAACAGGCCCTGCAAGATATAGGCCGCGGCCAGCTTGTCCACTACTTCGGCCCGGCGCTTGCGGGTGCTGTCCATTTCGTCCACCAGCATGCGCTGGACGGCGGCGGTGGAAAGGCGCTCGTCCTGAAACACGATCGGCAGATCGCGCAGCGCCAGCACGTTCTGGGCGAAGGCGCGCGTGGCCTGACAACGCGGCCCCTCGCTGCCGTCCATGTTGAACGGCAGGCCCAGGACCAGGCCGCCAACCTCGTGTTCATCGATCACGGCGAACAGGCGTTCGGCGTCGAGCTTGAATTTCCTCCGCCGGATGGTTTCCAGCGGCGTCGCGATGGCCCAGGTTGTATCCGACAGGGCCAAGCCAATGGTCTTGGTGCCCAGGTCCAGGCCCAGCAATCTTCGTGGTATAGGGACGGCGGCGCGCAGCGCCTCGGGGTTGATCGTGGGCATGACGAGTGTTAGCTTCCGCGCGCCCTGAAAGGGTCGCTTTTTCATGAATTAAAACAGACCTGAAAGGTCGCACATGTCGGTCGATAAAGCCACGGTCGCACGCATTGCCCATCTTGCCCGCATTGGCGTCAATGAAGACGAGCTCGAACCCTTGGCGGCCGAGTTGTCGGGTATCCTTGATTGGATCGAACAGCTGAACGAGGTTGATACGGATGCCGTTCCGCCCATGGCCTCGGTGCATGACGAGGCCCTGCGCTGGCGCGCCGATGTCATCAATGATGGCGGCAAGCAGGCGGATATCGTGGCCAATGCGCCCGACGGACGGGATGGCTTCTTCGCCGTGCCCAAGGTGGTCGAATAATGGCGCAGTTAACCGAACTTACCATTGCCCAGGCCCGCGACCTGCTGGCCAAGGGCGAACTGTCCTCCAAGGAACTGACCCAGGGCCACATTGACGCCATGGCCGAGGCCGGCGCTCTGAACGCCATGGTAACCGAAACACCCGAAATCGCCCTGGCCATGGCGGCGGCCTCCGATGGCCGGCGCGGCGAGGGTCAGGCCGGCGCCCTGGAAGGCATTCCCCTGGCCATCAAGGACCTGTTCTGTACCACGGATGTGTTGACCACCGCGGGCAGCCATATCCTGGACGGTTTCACGCCGCCCTACGAAAGCACGGTAACCGCCAATCTGTGGCAAGCCGGCGCGGTGATGCTGGGCAAGACCAACATGGACGAATTCGCCATGGGCTCGTCCAACGAGACCTCCTATCACGGTCCGGTGCAAAATCCCTGGCGGCGCCAGGGCGACAACCGGGCCTTGGTGCCCGGCGGCTCCTCGGGCGGTTCGGCGGCGGCAGTGGCGGGACGTTTCGCCATGGGCGCGACGGCGACGGATACCGGCGGCTCGATCCGACAGCCGGCGGCCTTCACCGGCACGGTGGGCTGCAAGCCGACCTATGGCCGTTGTTCCCGTTGGGGCGTGGTGGCGTTTGCTTCCTCCCTGGATCAGGCCGGGCCGATCACTCGCGATGTGCGCGACAACGCCATCATGCTGGGCGCCATGGCCGGCTATGACCCGATGGATTCCACCTCCGCCAATCGCGAGGTGCCGGACTTCGAGGCGGCGCTGACGAGCGATGTACGCGGCCTGAAAATTGGCGTGCCCAAGGAATATGTGCTGGAAGGCATGCCGGGCGAAATCGAGACCCTGTGGCAGCAGGGGATCGGCTGGTTGCGCGAGGCCGGTGCCGAGATCATCGATATTTCCCTGCCGCATACCAAATACGCCCTGCCGGCCTATTACATTGTGGCCCCGGCGGAGGCGTCATCGAACCTGGCCCGCTATGACGGCGTTCGTTTCGGCCTGCGTGAGGATGGCGGCGATCTGACGGAAATGTACGAGAACACTCGCGCCGCCGGCTTCGGCGCGGAAGTGCGCCGCCGGGTGTTGATCGGCACCTATGTGCTGTCGGCGGGTTATTACGATGCCTATTACCTGAAGGCGCAAAAAGTCCGCCGCCTGATCGCCCAGGATTTCCGCGACGTCTACCAATCCGTCGACGCCATTCTGACGCCATCGGCGCCGTCGGCGGCCTTTGCCCAGGGCGACAAAGCCGACGATCCCATCGCCATGTATCTCAACGATGTCTTCACAGTGCCTGCCAACCTGGCCGGGCTGCCGGGTATTTCCATACCGGCAGGCCTGTCGGACGAGGGCCTGCCCCTGGGTCTGCAGGTTCTCGCCCCAGCGTTCGATGAGGAAACCATGTTCCGCGTTGCCGGTGTTCTGGAAGAGGCGGCGGCGTTCAGCGCGGCGCC
The DNA here is from genome assembly GCA_964462145.1 of uncultured Rhodospirillaceae bacterium. Taxonomy (GTDB): domain Bacteria; phylum Pseudomonadota; class Alphaproteobacteria. The sequence continues at coordinate 745 of CAYWYB010000063.1, read as the reverse complement.
CGAGCAATGGTGGAGGACAGCACCATGAGCAGCTACGTCGAAGGTGCCACCGGCCCGTGGGAAGTGGTCATCGGGCTGGAAGTGCACGCCCAGGTGATCTCCAATTCCAAGCTGTTTTCCGGCGCCGCCACGGCATTCGGGGCCGAGGCCAACAGCCAGGTCAGCCTGGTCGATGCCGGCCTGCCCGGGATGCTGCCAGTGATCAACGAAATGGCGGTGGAACAGGCCGTACGCAGCGGTCTGGGCCTGAATGCCAAGATCAACAATTACTCGGTGTTCGACCGGAAGAACTATTTCTACGCCGATTTGCCTCAGGGTTATCAGATCTCGCAGTATTTGCAGCCGATCGTGGGCGAGGGCGTGGTCAGCGTCGATCTGGCCGACGGCAGCAGCCGCGATATCGGCGTTGAACGCCTGCATCTGGAACAGGACGCGGGCAAATCGATCCATGACCGCCATCCCACCAAGACCTATGTGGATTTGAACCGCTCCGGCGTGGCCTTGATGGAGATCGTTTCCAAGCCCGACATGCGCTCGGCCGAGGAAGCGGGCGCCTACGTGCGCAAGGTGCGCGCCATTCTGCGTTATCTGGGCACCTGCGATGGCAATATGGAGGAAGGCTCCATGCGGGCCGACGTCAATGTCTCCGTGCGCCGTCCCGGCGAGGAATTGGGCACCCGGGCCGAGATCAAGAACGTCAACTCCATCCGTTTCATGTAACAGGCCATTCAATACGAAACCACCC
>CAYWYB010000062.1:0-19802 GCA_964462145.1 uncultured Rhodospirillaceae bacterium | reverse complement strand
CTACAACTTTGTGGGATTGGGAGCGTCCCCATAGACCGCCTTGGGATCGAAGACTTTTTCCGTTTCTTCGTATTGCAGGCGCGGCGCGGCGCCGCTTTGGCTGGGGCCGAGAGGAATCGAGCGGTAAAAGCAGGAGCGGTAACCGACGTGGCATGATGCTCCACCCGCCACATCAACCCGCAGCCAGACCGAATCCTGGTCATCATCGATGCGCATTTCCACGACCTTTTGCACCAGGCCCGAGGTCGCGCCCTTGTGCCAGAGCACCTGGCGGCTGCGGCTGTAGTAATGCGCCTCGCCGGTTTCGATGGTCAGACGCAGGGCCTCGTCGTTCATATAGCCGTGCATCAGCATCTCGCCGCTGCTGGCGTCCGAGGTAACCACGGGCAAAAGCCCGTCGGCGTCGAATTTCGGCGCCAAGTCGAAACCTTCCTCGACCTGTTCAACACTTTGCCGGGCCACGAACTGCATGGGCACGGGGTTGGATTTCGTCTCTGTCATGGCGGCAAGTCCCAGTCAATATTACCAGCCGGCATTACCGGTCGGTTTTCTGGGCGCCTAAATAAGCCTTACCTGCCGCCATGGCAACTGACTCGTCCAATCAACGGCCTTTGAAGACCGGTTTGCGTTTCTCCAAAAATGCCTTGGCGGCCTCCGTGTTGTCTTCGGTGGTGCCGCAGCGGCTGTGACGGTCGGCCTCGTTATCCATGGCCTCGGACATGCTCAACTTGGTGGCGTCGTTCAAATTCTGTTTGATGCAACGCAGGGCGATGGGCGCGGCATCAGCCATCTGCTGCGCCTTGCCGCGCACATGGGCCATCAAATCCTCGTCCGGCACGGCTTCCGAGACGATGCCCAGACGTTCCGCATCGGCGGCGGTGAAGCGGTCCGACAGCAAATACAACTCCCGCGCCTTGGCTGTGCCGACGATCTGGGTCAAGCTAAAGGTACCGCCGAAATCACCCGACAGGCCGGCATTCAGAAACGCAGTGGAGAATTTCGCCGACTGCGCGGCGTAGCGCAGATCGCAGGCCAGGGCCCAGGACATGCCGGCCCCGGCGCAGGCGCCGTTGATGGCGGCGATAGAGACGAAGGAGCTTTCCCGCAGTCTTTGCGAGGTCCGCATGGACTGGCGCAGATCGGCAATCTTGCTTTCGATCGGCAGCTCCTCCTTGAACTCGCCATCGGCGAAACCGGCCAAATCGCCGCCGGCACAAAAGCCGCGGCCCGCCCCGGTCAGGATCAGAACGCGAATGGCCGGATCAGATGCGGCCCGCTCCATGGTCGCGACCATCGCCGCGATCAATTCCTTGTTCATGGCATTGAGGCGGTCCGGACGGTTTAGGGTGACGGTAGCAATGGCGCCATCGGTTTCATAAAGGACGGTATCACTCATGGTTGGTTGCTCCTCTAGCGGATATTATTATGGTTTTTCATTGATGTGGCCTTGGGCCAACAGCAGCTCTTCCACCATCTGAACCAGAATATGGCCCAGCATGATATGGCTTTCCTGAATCCGATTGGTATCATCGGAGGGCACCACCAGCGCCTGATCGCATTTCGCCAGGGCGCCGCCACCATTGCCCCCTAAAAAGCCCAGGCACAACAGGCCCTGTTTTCTGGCAACCTCCAAAGCGGCCAGGATATTGGCGGAATTGCCGGAGGTGGTAATGACCAGCAAGATATCACCCTGCCAGCCCAGCGCCTCTAACGGCCGGGCAAAAATCTGATCATAGCCGTAGTCGTTGGCACAAGCGGTCAGGGTAGAACTATCGGTGATCAAAGACAGCGCCGGCAGGGCATCACGATTTAACGAAGCGCGCAGACGGACCAGAAATTCACCGGCCAAATGTTGGGCATCCGCCGCCGAGCCGCCGTTGCCACACAACAGTATTTTGCCGCCGCCGGCGATAGCGGACGCAGCAGCCTCGGCCATGGCCGAAAGCTGCGTGCCGATGTCATTTGCCAGCATGCGTTCCTTGACCGCAACGGACTCAGCAATCGTCGCCGTGACCAGAGCTGGCAAATCTACCCCGTTCATTAATCCACCCCATCCATCAGCTGTTTCTCCCAGGCCAAGGCGGTCGCCGCCATGACCGCCAGGTCGTCATATGTCGGCTGCCAGTTCAAAGTTTGCCGAATGCGGCTGGTATCTGCGACCAGACTTGCGGAATCGCCCTCGCGGCGCGGACTTTGCCGCCGCGACATGGGCGCGGCATCCAACATCTCGCCCGCCACCTGGTCGACGACATCAAGCACCTCCGTCACGGAAAAGCCATGGCCGTAACCGCAGTTCATGGTGACACATTCCGCACTTTCGCCGATGTGATCAAGCACCGCAAGATGCGCCTGGGCCAGATCGGAAACATGGATATAGTCGCGCATACAGGTGCCGTCGGGAGTGGGATAATCATCGCCGAAAACATCAATATGGGGCAACAGGCCCAGCACGGTCTGACAGGCACGCTTGATCAGATGGGTGGCCGCCTTGGAATATTGCCCGGAACGCCTAGCCGCATCGGCCCCGGCCACGTTGAAATAGCGCAGCACGGCAACCCGCAGACCCGTGGCGGCGGCAATATCACGCAACATCCACTCGGTCATTAGTTTGCTTCGGCCATAAGGATTGGCGGGCGCGAGGACGCTATCTTCGGACAAGGGCCCATCGCCGGCTGCGCCATCGCCATCATAGACCGCCGCCGTCGAGGAAAAGACGAAATTCTCGATGCCGTTATCCAGACAGGCCCGTAGCAATGCGGCGCTGCCGGCGACATTGTTCAGGTAATAGTCCAGCGGCTTCTCCACCGATTCAGGCACGACGATCGAGCCGGCGAAATGCATTACCGATCGGCAGCCATGTTGCTTAATGACACGCTCGATCAGGTCGTTATCCGCGATCCCGCCTTCATAAAATGGCACCCCGGCGGGCACGGCTTCGCGCCGGCCCGTGGACAGATCATCCACCACCACAGCCTCGCGGCCATCATCCAGCAATGCCAACATGGCATGGCTGCCGATATAACCGGCACCGCCGGTGATCAAAACGGGATGCTGCGCCAAGCTGGTCATTGCGACATCTTAGCAGGTTGTCTGCCCTCTCTGTGAAATATGTAGATGCCGCTACCGATTAACAGGCTGGCACCCAACACGGTCCAGGCATCCGGCACATCGCCCCAAATCAGAAAACCAAAGGCCATGGCCCACAATAGCGAGGAATACTTGAAAGGCGCCACCAAGGCGGCCTCGGCAAAGCGGAAAGTCTCAATATGCAGGAAATGCGCGCTGCACAGCAACAGCCCGGCCAGGGCCAGAAGCGCCAGATCACTTGCGCCTGGCGTTTGCCAGCCAAACGGCGTCGCCGCCGCGCCGGCAAGAGTTACGCCCAGGGTGGAATAAAACAAGGTGGTGCCGGTGGCTTCGCCATGGGAGATGCGCCGGGTCAGAATATCCCGCAGGGCACCGCACAGGGCCGCACCGGCCGGAAACAGCGCAATCCAGTTCAAACCGTCACCGCCCGGACGCAACATCACCAACACGCCTGTAAAGCCCACGAGCACGGCAGTCCAACGGCGCCAGCCAACCTTTTCAGCCAGAAACACCGGCGCCAGGGCGGTAACGAAGATTGGCCCGACAAAAGCAATGGCGATGTTCTCCGCCAATGGCAATACCCGCAGGCCCGAAACGAACAAAAATGTGGAGATAATCATCAAAATGGCACGCGCCAATTGCACGCCCGGATACCGGATCCGAAAAATATGCAATTCCTTGCGCCAAGCGACCACCGCCATGATGACGATCAAAGCGGCCAGACCGCGGGTTGCCAGTACCTGCCCCAACTGAAACTCGCCGGAGACCCATTTCACCACGGCATCGTTGACGGTCAACAACAGACAACCGGCCATCATGCAGGCGATACCCCGGCCCGGCGCCTCCACACGGCCAAATGTGTTTGCGCCTGCTCTCATGCCAGCGGCTTAATTTCGCCACTACAGATTGTGATAGTCCCGGTACCAGTCAGTAAATCGAGGTACGCCCTGTTCAATGGTGGTGGCCGGCTTGAAGCCAAGATCTCGTTCAATGGCGGTCAAATCGGCATAGGTTTCCTTGACGTCGCCGGGCTGCATGGGCAGCAAAATCCGCTCCGCCTTGCGGCCAAGGGCGTCTTCCAGCACTTCGATCAGGCGCAACAGCTGTTCGGGATGGTTATTGCCGATATTGTAGACCCGGTGCGGCGCGCCGCTGGCATCAACACCATCATTCCCACTATCTTTCCGGGCCGGCGGGTTATCGCGCGCTGCCAGGATGCCCGTGACGATATCATCCACGTAGGTAAAGTCCCGACGCATATCACCGTTGTTGAAAACCTTGATTGCCCGCCCTGCCAGGATCGCCTCCGTAAACAGCCAAAGGGCCATGTCCGGCCGGCCCCAGGGGCCATAAACGGTAAAGAAACGCAGGCCGGTTTGCGGGATGCCATATAAATGAGCATAGGATTGCGACAGCAATTCGTCCGCTTTCTTGGTGGCGGCATACAGCGATACGGGAAGGTCAACCCGGTCATCCTCGCTGAAGGGAAATTTTGTGTTGCCGCCGTACACGGAGGACGAGGATGCATAAACCAGATGCTCCAGCGCCGCTTGTTGGCGTGCCAGTTCGAGAATTACCATATGGCCAACCACGTTGGCCTCGATATAGGCAAATGGATTTTCCAGGGAATAGCGGACCCCGGCCTGGGCTGCCAAATGGATGATCGAGGCGAATTTCTGTCCGCCCACCGCTTCCTGTATGGCCCCCCGGTCAGCGATATTGACCTGATGGAAGCTGAAATTGGGATGCTGCAACAATTGCCGCAACCGGTCTTCCTTCAGGTTCACGGAATAGTAGGGGCTTAGGTTATCGATTCCGACGACCCGCTCGCCCCGATCCAACAGACGCCGGGCCACGTGAAAACCGATGAAACCAGCAGCACCGGTAAGCAAGTTCGTCATACGCTCAATCGCTCCAAATCGGGTTCAAATCCACCTCGCCCAAAGGCAAGATTTGACCCGGTACCCCCAAATAGCCTATTCGAGTAGTTCACCGCCATTCAGCGCCGTGCATACTAGTGAACGTAACGCTGGCTTATGGCGCCAATCAGACATAGTTTCAAACGTATCGTCAATCCGCCTGACTAGGCTATCGAATTCGGGCTATCGAAATAGTACACTTAACTACGCTCTCCCATGGGGCGCGTCAACGTGAAGGAGGCAGCTATTAGCGGGGTTTTAAGCAGCGCGGTAACCGGCCTTCTCGCAGTCGCGGGGGCCGCGGCAATAAGCCTGCTGGTCTGCCTGTGCGCGCGGCCGATTAGCAATATACTAGGGATCCTAGATGCTCCGGACGGCGAGCGTAAGCTTCACCCCACAATAACGCCCCTGGCGGGTGGGTTGGCGATTGGCCTGCCGGCATTGCTAGCTTTGTTCTACAACGCTTTGACAACCGATTTTCTACCGCTTTACCTTGTCATCGCCATGGCGGGCCTGGCCTCTTTGTTGTTGGGCCTGTTGGATGACCGGGCCCATATTCGGCCAATCTATCGCCTGGCACTGTCATTGTTGCTGGCCTTGGCGGCGCTGGAAATCGTCCCGGCGTTGTTGCTGAGCTTTCTGCATTTCAGTTTTCTCGACCAGGTTATTTTCCTTGAGCAGTTCGCCCTGGTCTTTACCGCCGTCTGTATCGTTGGCTTACAAAACGCCATAAACATGGCCGATGGCAAGAACGGCATCGTTATTGGCCTCTGCCTATTCTGGACCGTGGAGTTGCTGTTGTTCGCCCCTGATCACGTGCGCCCGGTTCTGCTTGCCCTGGGCGCCGCATTGTTGGTGGCCCTGGCTTTCAATCTGCGCGGTCGGTTGTTTTTGGGCGATTCGGGCAGTTATGCCCTCAGCTTCATCATCGCGCTGCTGGCCGTTTATGTTTACGACATTGCCTTCACTGCCCTGCCAGCGGATCTGGTTGCCTTATGGTTCCTGATCCCGGTGATCGACTGTCTGCGTGTTATGGCTCTGCGCGCGGTCCGCGGCCGCTCTCCCTTTGCCTCCGACCGCAGCCATTTGCATCATATGCTTTATCACCGGATGCCCTGGCGTTGGGGTCTGCTGGTATATCTCGGCCTGGCGGGCATGCCGGGCCTGTTGGCCTCGGTCGCACCGGATACGGCGCTGGCCTGGGGTATCGCGGCATTGTGCTGCTATGGCGTCATAGTCGCCTGGCCGGACAGGCACAGCCAGGAAGCCGGCGGCGCAGCAAAATAGCTGGCAAAAAAACGAGCCTGAAAATTAAGCACTTTTTCCTTGTCTTGGGCGTTGTTTCCCAAGGCTTCGATGCCTATATTGCCGGTCGTCGAAAATTGGGGCGTAGCCAAGTGGTAAGGCAACGGGTTTTGATCCCGTGATTCGCAGGTTCGATCCCTGCCGCCCCAACCATTTATCGACATCCCGACGGCACGTTGCCGCGCCGGGTGTTTTTGGCTTTGTCTGTTAGGGTCGTTCATGCAGGGAAATACACTAGAGTCCATATCCGACAAGGTGTTGGAAGGAATGCTGGTCTTCTTCGGTTTCACCGGCATGCTGACACCGCTGGCGTTATGGATTACCTGGTCGGAATTCACGTTCTATCTGGTTCTCGGCACTGGCGTTGTCACCATCAGCGCTTTTGTCCTGCTGTCCTGGTTTTTCAACGCCCGCTACAAGGCCCGCCATGGCGAGTTGCCGAAAAAGCACCACATGAAATTCCTGCCGAAATAATCAGCCGTAATCAGCGACCGGAATTCGGCGCGGCATTTCCGCCCCCCGCCGCCAAGTTGTGCCTTGCGTGACAGAGTTCACCGCCTATTTGTTGTGGATACTTCCCATAACACCTGGCAGAGGACGGGTAACGGCATGGACGAGCAACTCAAGAGCAATATCTCCGATCAATCGATCTGGCGGCGTCTCTGTTTCATGGTGCTGTTCGCGGTGGTCTTCAATATCGCAGAATTCGCCATTCTGGCCATCGCCGTGGTGCAGTTCTTCACCCGCCTGGCCACTGGTTCCGTGAACGAGGAACTGCGCGCCCTGGGACCACGCCTGGGCGAATACCTGAAACAGATCGTGGCCTTCGAGACGTTTCACACCGAACAGCGGCCCTATCCCTTCGCGCCATTCCCCGAGGGTGAGCCCACGGCAGCCAATGGCGGGCAGGCCCAGGCGGGCTAGAGATATGACACTGCAGCGGCCTCGAACGCCGCCTTGAGGTCCTCTTGCATGGCGCCAACATCGGCGCAGACGGCATAACGAAGAAAGTCGCCGAAGTGCACGCCGACCACGCCGGTGTTTTTGATCATCATGAAATTGAACTGCTCGGCGCTGTTGATCTTTTCACCAAAGGCCTGGCTGGGCGTCTCCCACAGCGTATAGAACCCCGCTTTCGGCTCGGAGGCCGGGCGCATGCCGCAGGCCGTCATCAGCGCCATGAGAAGGTCCAGCCGTTCCCTATACAACATTCTAAACCCGGCAATGCCTTGCTGGTCATTTTCCAGGGCGGCGATGACACCGGCGGCCATGGGGGCCACGAAACCCGCATCGGTCTTGCCTTTGACCTCTTTCATGTCAGCGATGAAATCCGCCGAGCCAACCATCGCGCCCACATGCCAGCCGGTGCCGTTGCCGATTAACTTGGCTGCCGTGAAGCCCTCGGCCCAGGACAGCTCGGGATAATCCACGGCAATTTCACTCAGGGCGGCACTGTCCTCGGTATGTGACAGTGAGATATAGGCCGCATCGTTGAACAAGCGGATATCCTGTTCGCTGCAATAGAGGCACAGCTGCCGCCACCAGGCCGCATCGGCGATCTGCCCCGATGGATTATGGGGATAGTTGGTCATGATCAGATCCGTGTCCGCCGCGATATCGGCCAGTGCAAAACGGAAACTGTTGCCAGCGTTCAAGGCCAGGGCATAGTGGCCCACATTGACATGGTAATCGCACCAATCGGCGGGAATGGGATAGCCCGGCTTGGTCATGGTGGCGACGGTAACCGGCTCCCGCGCGCAGTCACAGGCCAGCGGCAGCAGCCCTAGGATCGGCTTGATGCCCGAGATCGGCAGATAGTCGAGGTCTTCATCGGCAAGCGCGTTCTTCAGATGCGCCTGGACGAAACGGCGGGAAAAATCAGGCACCGCCGCGCTGTCGTTATACTGATAGGCGTGCATGCTTTCGTCATCGCTGAGCACCGCCGCGCTGGCCGCTTGCCGCGCACTCGACAGCGCCGGGCCCTTGGGTTCACCGATGGAGAGGTCGAGAAGCTTTTTCCCCGCCGCCTCCGCCTCGGCCCGTTTGCCGCGGATTTTCTGAAATATATTGGCACCGCCCGCTGGCAGCCTTGATCGTCGCATGGGATGCACTCCTTATGCCGCATTGCGATGGGGCAAGGTTATATTTTCATTACATCACGGATCGCTTACTCTTCATCAAGGATTCGTAGCAGCTTTGTAGCAACTTTGTATCAGCGGAGCCCGACGTGAGCCAAGCAAACAACGCCGACGCCTATACGCCAGGGGAAATCGCCCAGCGGGTGGAAACCGCGGGCGTGGCCAAGGCCAAACTTGCCACCATCCCGACTTTGGTGCTGGCAATCCTGGCAGGTGCCTTCATCGCCTTTGGCGCGATGTTGTACATGGTGGTGACCACCAACAGCGGCCTGGGCTTTGGACCCGGGCGGCTGCTGGGCGGTGTGGCCTTTTCGCTTGGCCTGATCCTGGTGCTGGTCGGCGGGGCGGAGCTGTTTACCGGCAACAACCTGATCGTCTTTGCCTGGGCTGATCGGAAAATTACCTCCCTTGCGCTGCTGAGAAACTGGCTGCTGGTCTATCTGGGCAACTTTATCGGCGCCACAGCCATGGTCGCGATGGCGCACCTGGCGGGCCTGCATAATCTTGCCGATGGTGCCGTCGGGGCGACCGCCATTGCCATTGCCGAGGGCAAGCTTGCCCTGACGCCTCTGGAGGCCTTCAGCCGCGGCATCCTGTGCAATGTGCTGGTTTGCCTTGCCGTCTGGCTGTGTTTCGCAGCCCATTCCGTGGTCAGCAAGATTCTCGCCATTGTTTTTCCCATAGCCGGCTTCGTCGCCCTTGGCTTCGAACATTCCGTGGCCAATATGTACATGATACCCGCCGGCTGGCTGGCCGGCTCGGATCTGGTCGGCTTGCCGGGCTATGTGGAAAATCTGGCTGTGGTCACCGCCGGCAATATCATTGGCGGCGGCGTGCTGGTGGCGGGGGTTTATTGGCTGGTTTACCACCGGCGGGACAGCTAGGGAGAGGCAGGCATGGCGATCAAACCGCTAAAGGCCAACCAGGTCTACCGCAGCTGTGATGCCAAGCGCTTCCGCTTTCGCAGCACCGCCGAGCTGGCGGATCTGGACAGCGTGTTGGGCCAGGACCGGGCGGTCGAGGCGCTGTCATTCGGCATCGGCATGGAGCAGGACGGCTACAACCTGTTCATCCTGGGGCCACGCGCCACGGGCCGCCATACCATCGCCCGCCGCTTTCTCGAACGCCGGGCGGCGGAACAGAAAGCGCCCGACGATTGGGCCTACGTCAACAACTTCGCGGAACCCCATAAACCAAAGGCCCTGCGCCTGCCGGCCGGACGCGCCAGCGTGCTGCGCCAGGACATGGCGCGCCTGATCGAGGAACTGCTCATCGCCATACCGGCGGCCTTTCAGACCGACGAATACAAAACCCGGCGTGAAGCCATTCAGGAGGAATTTCAGGAACGCCAAGAAGCCGCCTTTGGCGCTATCCAGAAAGAAGCCTTGAAACGCCAGCTGGCGCTGGTCCGCACACCCATGGGCTTTGCCCTGGCACCGGCACGGGGCAACGAGGTCATGCCGCCGGACGAATTCCACAAACTGCCCGAGGTGGTCCGCAAAAGGATCGAGGCCGATATCGAGGAACTGCAGGGCCGCCTGCAGGCGGTGGCGCAGCAACTACCCGATTGGGAGCGCGAACGCCGCGGCCGGATCCGCGAACTGAACCGGGACACAACCGCCACGGCGCTAACGCAATTGATCTCCCGGTTGCGCAAGGCCTATGCCGGCCTGAGCCAGGTGCTGGATTATATCGCGGCGGTGGAACAGGATATCGGCGAACACGTTGACCTGTTCCTGCCCATCGAGGCCATGCAGGCGGGTGCCGGACAGATGGCGGGCGGACAGCCGGACGGCCAGGGCGGTATGCCGGCCATGGCCCAATCACCGGCGGCGTCACCGGCGGCCCGGCAGAGCGCCGCCCTGCGCCGCTATTCCGTCAATGTCATGGTCGGTGACGGCAACAGCGCCGGCGCGCCGGTGATCGGAGAGGAATCACCCAGCCACGGCAACCTGATCGGCCGGGTCGAACATCAAGCCGAGATGGGTGCCCTGTTGACGGATTTTTCCATGATAAAACCGGGCTCGCTGCATCGGGCCAACGGCGGCTATCTGATCATCGATGCCCTGCGCCTGTTGCAACAGCCCTATGCCTGGGAGGCCCTAAAGCGGGTGCTGCGAAGTAATTCCATCCGCATCGAAAGCCCCGGCGAAATGTTCTCCCTGGTAAGCACCGTGTCGCTGGAGCCAGAGCCCATTCCCCTGGATATCAAGGTTGTCCTGATCGGCGAGCGCCGGATCTACTATCTGCTCTGTCAGCAGGACCCGGATTTTGACAGCCTGTTCAAAGTCGCCGTCGATTTAGATGAGAGTATGGAGCGCGGCGCCAGCCTGTCGCAATTCGCCAGCCTAATTGCCACCATGGCCCGGCGTCACAGCTTGCGCCCGCTTAACCCCAGCGGCGTGGCCAGGGTCGTGGAACAGGCGACGCGCCTGGCCGGCGATGTCAGGAAACTGTCCCTGCAAATCGGCCATATCGCCGATCTTTTGAAGGAGGCCGACTATTGGGCGGGGCAGAAAAACCGTGGCATCATTGGCGCGGCGGATGTGCAGACTGCCCTTGATGCCCAGGTCCGCCGGGTTGACCGCCTGTCCCACCGCATGCGCGAGAGCGTCGTGGACAACACCATCCTGATCGATACCGATGGCGCCAAGGTCGGACAGATCAACGGTCTGGCCGTGCTGGACATGGGCAATTTCGCCTTTGGCAAGGCCAGCCGCATCAGCGCCCGCGTGCGGATCGGAAATGGCGAGGTGATCGATATTGAACGGCGCGTCGATCTGGGCGGGCCGTTGCATTCAAAAGGCGTCCTGATCTTGTCGAGCTATCTGGGCGCGCGCTACGCCGCCGATCATCCGCTGTCCCTGTCAGCCAGCCTGGTGTTCGAACAATCCTATGGCGGCGTCGATGGCGATTCGGCCTCTTCGGCCGAGCTTTACGTGCTGCTGTCGGCCCTGGCGGATCTGCCCATCAAGCAGGGCCTGGCGGTGACCGGCTCGGTCAATCAGCATGGCGAGGTGCAGGCCATCGGCGGGGTCAACGAAAAGGTCGAGGGCTTTTTCGATCTCTGCCAGGCCCGTGGCCTGACCGGCCAGCAGGGCGTGCTGATACCCAAGGCCAACGTGCCCCACCTGATGCTGCGGGCCGACGTGGTGGATGCCGTGCGCCGGGGCAAATTTTCCGTCTATGCCGTCGCCAGCATCGATCAGGGGATCGAGCTGTTGACCGGGCGCAAGGCCGGGCGCCTGGGCAAGAGTGGGCACTACACCGCCGGCAGCGTCAATCGGGAGGTACAGGACCGCATTCATCAGCTGGCCGACATGCGCCGCCAGTTTGCCCGATCTGGACGTAATAATGGCGGACGCAATAACGGCGAGCGAAACAATGGCAGCCGCGACAACGGAAAGAATTCGTCATGACGCCGGAGCAAGCCAGCGGCGGGCAGCGCCGCATCGTCGTCGCCATGGACAGCAACGCGGAAAGCCTCGCCGGGCTGCGCCGGGCCGCCGCCCTGGCCGCCGAATTGCGCATCGAACTGGCCGGGCTGTTTCTCGAAGATGTCAACCTGCTGCGCATGAGCGAATTGCCGGGACACGAAATCAGCGTGGTGAGCGGGACGCGATCCGTCACTTCCCGGAGCGGGATGGAGCGGCAGATGCGCCGACGCGCCGCCACCGCGCAGCGTGAAGTGAAGCGCCTGGCGCAGGCCTTCTCCCTGTCCTGGAGCTTCGAGGTACGCCGCGCCGGCGTGGACAATGCGCTGCGCGAGGCGGCCAAGAGCGACGAACTTGTCTGCAGCGCCCTGACGCCGCCGGCCCTGCCGCATATAGCGCCCCGTGCCGCCGCCAAAGGCGGCTATCCTCACGCTCCAGCCCGGCGCCCGCGACCGGTTCTAGCCCTGTTCGAAGGCGGAGAGCACGGTGCCCGGGTTCTGGATCTGGCGGCCCGCGCGGCCCAGATCAATCAACTGCCTCTGGAGGTGTTGGTGCCGGCCCGTGCCGGCGGCGCCGCCGAAAAGGCCATGGCCGAAGCGGGCCGGAGCCTGGCCGGATCGGAGGTTAGTGCAACGGTACGCCGCCTGCCGGCAAGCGAAAAGGCGCTGCTGGATGCCCTGGCGGCGGCGCGGGGGAAGTTGCTGTTTCTCGACGCATCGGGCACTGCAGTGGTGGCGGGCCACCTGGCCGCGCTGCGCTCCGCCGCCAAATGCGATCTGTTGCTGGTATCACGGCGTTAGCGGGGGCGGGAAATGGCCATGGAACGCAAGACCCAAATCAACATCATCTACGGCATGATCGCCGTCTTCTGCATATTGATGCTGCAATCATGGTGGCAGCAAAGTCAGCGGGTTGAAGTCATTCCCTACAGCGAGTTTCAGCAGTTCATCAGCGAAGGCAAGATTGCCGAAGTCGTGGTCACGGAAAGCCAAATTCGCGGCACCCTGAAGGCCCCCCTGCCCGACGGCAAGCAGACTTTCGCCACCACCCGCGTTGAACCGGAACTGGCCGCCAGCCTGGCGGAGCATGGCGTCAAGGTAACGGGCGGCACCGACGAGAGCGTTCTGAAATCATTGTTCTCGTGGCTACTGCCCATGTTGATCTTTCTCGGTGTCTGGATGTTTGTCATTCGCGGCTTCGCGGAAAAACAGGGCCTGGGCGGCATGGGTGGGGGCATGTTGTCCATTGGCAAGAGCAAGGCCAAGGTCTTCGTCGAAAACGATATCCAGGTCAGTTTTGACGACGTCGCCGGCGTCGATGAAGCCAAGACCGAATTACAGGAAATCGTCGCCTTCCTGAAAAATCCCGATACCTATGGCCGCCTGGGCGCTCGGCTGCCGAAAGGCGTTCTGCTAGTGGGGCCGCCGGGCACGGGCAAGACCCTGCTGGCCCGCGCCGTGGCCGGTGAAGCGGGCGTGCCGTTTTTTTCCATCTCGGGTTCGGAGTTCGTCGAGATGTTCGTGGGCGTCGGCGCGGCCCGTGTCCGCGATCTGTTCGAACAGGCCCGCAAGACAGCGCCCTGTATTATTTTCATCGACGAACTGGACGCCCTGGGCCGTGCCCGGGGCGCCTTTCCCGGCATGGGTGGCCATGATGAAAAAGAGCAGACCCTGAACCAGCTGTTGATGGAGCTGGATGGCTTCGATCCCTCCAAGGAAGGCATGGTGCTGTTGGCCGCCACCAATCGGCCGGAAATCCTTGATCCGGCTTTGTTACGCGCCGGACGCTTCGACCGCCAGGTTTTGGTCGACAGGCCCGACCGCCTGGGCCGGGCGCAGATTTTGCATGTGCATCTGAAAAAGGTCCAGCTGGCCGGCGACGTGGATGCGGAGGCCATCGCCGGCCTGACGCCGGGCTTCACCGGCGCCGATCTGGCCAACCTGGTCAACGAAGCGGCCTTGCTGGCCACGCGGCGCGGCGGCGACGACGTGGTTATGGCCGATTTCGTCGAGGCCATTGAGCGCATCATCGCCGGTCTGGAAAAGAAGAACCGCCTGCTCAATCCCAAGGAGCGCGAGGTGGTCGCGCATCACGAAATGGGCCATGCCATCGTCGCCCTGGCCCTGCCGGGTACGGACCGGGTGCAGAAAGTGTCCATCATTCCGCGCGGCATCGGCTCCCTCGGCTATACCATTCAACGGCCCATCGAGGACCGCTTTCTGATGACCCGGCGGGAACTGGAACACAAAATGGCGGTTCTTTTAGCGGGACGGGCGGCGGAGAAGCTGATCTTTGATCATCTGTCCACTGGCGCGGCGGATGATCTGAACAAGGCCACCGACATCGCCCACGCCATCGTCACCCGTTATGGCATGGACGAAACCCTGGGCGAAATGACCTACGAGAGCGAGCAGCCTCTATTCTTGGCCAATGCCGTGGGCCCGTACCCGGAGCGGCGGCGTTACAGCGAAACCACGGCGCGGGAAATCGATACCGCCGTACGGACCCTGGTTCATGATGCCTTTGAACAAGCCAGCGCCGTCTTGACCAAGAACCGCAGCATTTTGGAGAGCAGCGCCAGGGAACTGCTAGAAAAGGAAACACTAACGGCGGAGGATCTGCCCGTCATAGAGGCCTGGTCCTAAGCTAAAAAGAAACCCGCCAGAAGCAGACCGCCGCTGGAGAGCAGGCCCAGGACCGGAACCCAGAACGGGACTTGAAAGACATCGCCGGTGGCGGGCCTTCCCATCCACTTCAATCGCAACAGAGCCATGTTCACGAAGGCGAAGACGATCAGGACAATGCTTGAAGTCATCTCGGCCAGCTCGCCAATGGGCAGAAAATAAGCCAGCACGAATATGATCGCCACCACCACGCCCGTTGCCACCAATGGCGTGTGGGTGATGCCGTTCACCTTGGCCAGGATCTGAGGCAGGTTGCCTTGCGCGGCCAGGCCGTAAAGTACGCGGGATGCCATGATGACCTGGATCAGGGCGCCGTTGACCGTGGCGATGATGGCAATGACACTGAACAGGGTACGGACTCCTGGGCCGGCGCTCTCGAAAATCAGCGCCAGGGGCGCGGCGGAGCCGACCAGGGAGTCCATGGGCACCACCAGGACGACCACCGAGACCACCATGAAATAGATCAGCGTGGCGATGATCAGGGTTAGAATTATACCGCGCGGCAGGGTCCAGCCCGGCTGTTTGACCTCTTCCGCCACATTGGCGATATCCTCGAAGCCGACGAAGGCGAAAAACGCCAGCAGCCCGGCGGCCAAAATGCCACTCCACGCATCGGCCTCCAATGGCGGGATAAGGCTGGCGGCGGGCGCCGGACCGGCGGCCAGTCCGAACCAGACCACCAGGCCAAGGCCGCCGATTTCAATCACCGTGAACAGCGCCGCCAGGGCAACGGATTCCAGAATGCCCCAGACCGCCACCAGGCCGACCAGCAGAATAACCATGGCTGTCAGTATTTGCGGCGACAGGGGTACAAAAGCTTCCAAATAGGCCGCCGCGCCAATGGCGACCGCCGACGACGAAACCACGCCGGAGCAAACCACCAGCAAACCGATCAGCAGCGACAGCGTGCGGGAGTTGAGGCCCTGGCGCACATAGGCGGCCTCGCCGGCACTGACCGGATAGCGGGTGCCCAGCTCGCAATAGGAAAAACCCGTGAAGCCAACCACGGCCGCGGCCAACAGAAACGAGATCGGGGCATAAACGCCCGCCTTGGCCGCCGTTGCACCGACCAGGACATAAATTCCGGCACCGATGGTGACGCCCAGGCCATACAGGGTGAGCAGTGGCAGGCTCAGGCGCCGTTTCAGCTTGGCCATTACTTGCGCCCTCCCGCCAGACGGGCCGAATCGGGGTGGGCGCGCAGGCGGGCCATGGCAAGGACGCCCAGGAACGGCCCAACAGCCAGTACGGCAAAGGCATATTGCCAACCCCAGGCCGCCGCCAGGGGCGGCACCAGATGCACCGTGAACAAGGTCAACAGAAAGCCGACGGACGTTTGTACAGTCAACATGGTACCAACATACTCTGGCGGTGACAGCTCGGCAATGGAGGCGGAAAATTGTGCAGAATCCGCGACGACCGTCACCCCCCATATGGTGGCCAGCAGGGTCAATATCCAGGGCTCCGCGCCGAATAGAAAGCCGATCAGCAGGGCGCACAGGCCCGATGCGGTCATCGCCCCCATGGTCAGGGTAGTGCGGCCATAGCGGTCAGCGATCGCCCCGCCCAGCAGACAGCCGATGGCGCCGCCCAGGCCCATGGCACCGAAGGTCGCCAGGCGCGACCACAAGGCCGCCGCCTCCCCTCCCATGGCAAGGCGGAACGAAGCATCCAGAAAGACCACCAACCAGGCCCACATGGCGTACAGTTCCCACATATGACCGAGATAGCCGAAGTTTGCCAAACGCAGTGCCGGCCTGCGAAAGGCCTCGAATGCGGCGCCAGGCGAGAAGGGGGGCGCGGGCGCGATATTCGGGCCCAGCCGCACCAGATTGATCAACAGCGCCGCCGACAGCGCCACGACGGAAGCGGCCAGAATGGTGAAGCGCCAATCGATACCGCCAAAGGCGTTGAACAAATGCGGCGCGGCGGAGCCAAGGGTCAGCGCCCCGACCAGAATGCCGATCAGCAGGCCGACATCGTCGCGGGCCCAACTGACCGCCATCTTCATGCCCACGGGATAAACCCCCGCCATGCAGGCGCCGGTGATAAAGCGCAAGACGATCACCACGGGCGAGGTGGGCTCCACCGCCAGCAACAGGGCATTGGCCCCTGCCGCCACCAGGGCGGAAAACATGAAGAAACGGCGCGGATCCAGGCGGTCGGCCAGGGACAGAATGGCCGATGTCAGGGTGCCGGCGACAAAGCCGATCTGTACGGCCGAGGTCATCATGGAGGCCTGGCTGGGCGAGAGGTTGTATGTCTGAATTAGGGTCGGCACCACGGCGGAGGCCGAGAACCACAAGCCCAGCACGGCCACCTCGCAAACCGCCAACAGCGCCAGGGACCAGACCCGTCGCCCATTCACCCCGTCATCGCTCATGCATGCCCCCCAAACAACTTTGTCCGGCAGCCACGGTTTCATGTTAGGACTGGCGGTGTGTTTTTCTATTATGATCATAGCAGAACCGGCGACGATGTGCCGGAAGGCTGCTTTCTTTTTGGGGGATCGTCATGTCCGGTGTGTTGACGGTAGTTTTGGTTATTGCCCTGGTCGCCGTGCTGGGTGTCCTTTTAATGGGCGTTTATGGCATGGGCCGGGGTGGCGCGTTCAATGCCAAGCACGGTAACAAGCTGATGCGCTGGCGCATAATCTTGCAGCTGGTGGCCGTCGGCATCATGGTAATGTTGTTTTTCGCCAACCAAGCTTAGGTAGTAGACCAGATGGTCAAGCTGACGAAAATTTATACCCGTGGCGGCGACGGCGGCCAGACTTCGTTGAGCGACGGCAGCCGGGTGGCCAAGGATGACCTGCGCGTAGCCGCCTATGGCGATGTGGATGAGTTGAACGCGGTCATCGGCCTGGCCCGTCTGCATGCGGATGGTGAGGCGGAGGCCATGCTGGCCCGCATTCAGCACGATCTGTTCGACCTGGGCGCCGATCTGGCAACGCCCATCGTAGATGATCCAAAGTATCCGCCGCTGCGCATCGTCGATGCCCAGGTTGATCGGTTGGAGCAGGAAATCGACCAAATGGGCGAGGCGCTGGCGACTTTGAATTCATTTGTTCTGCCCGGCGGCACTCCATTGGCGGCGCATCTACACCTGGGCCGTACCGTGGCCCGGCGCGCCGAACGGCTGGCCACCACATTGTCAGGCCAGGCCGAGATAAATCCCGCCGCACTGCGTTATCTGAACCGCCTGTCCGACCACCTGTTCCAGCTGGCCCGCCACGCCAATGACGACGGCACCGCCGATATCCTATGGGTCCCCGGCGCTAACCGCTAAGACTTCAACCATCGAGCCAAGGCATGTCCGAGCGTGACCATGTGGGCCACGGCGCCGGGGCTGCCCACATAGGCGGAGATCATTTTTTGCGCGTTTTCCGGTAGCGCCGAGGTATCCGGTTCAAATTGAGCCAGGCGGGCGCCTTCGTTTTGCGCCAATTCATGCACGTGCTGGCAGCTGCGCACAATGCCGCCATCTTCCCGCAAAGGTGCAAACCCGGTCTGGATCAAGGCCAGCAGGCCCGGCCAATGGGCCAGATGGCGCCATAGAGTGGCCAGCACCGCGTTGTTCCGGCGCGGGCCCTGATAACCGAGGTGCCTGATCTCGTTCAACAGGGCCCAGGGTGCGGGATCTATGTCTTCCTGGGCCAATAGGGGGCGCAGTTCGGGCCAGACGGGTGCGGGCGGTACGGGATCGTCCGGCCGCGCGCCTGCTGGCGCCACTACCAGAGCCGTCAGGGCTACCATGTTCATGCCGTTGGAGCGGTTATAAGCATCGACGATGGCACGGATCGCCGCCAGATCACCGGCGCCGATGCCGGCACAGGCCAATTGTCCCGGTACCAGCGGTTCGGGCACCGGCAGATCAGCCGCCGCGATCACCCGCCCCAGGGCCGGTGCCACCTGCCCGCTCTGATAGATCGGTTTCACTGCCCGCCAGGCCGTGGGCAGGCCGTCTTCAACATCGTAAAGCGAGCGCCAGATCGAGGTGATCAGCGGGATTTCCATGGTCGCGCGGATATCGGCAAAGATCGCCGCCGTCTCGCCCGTGGCCTCGGTCTCGGAGATGGCCGAGACCGGATCGCGGCCCAGCTTTTTGCCTTGTCCGCCGGCCATCAGGCGGTTTTCGATGGTGCATAGGGTTGGCGCAGGGCCCGTTCCACCATCTCCAGACGGTCCTGGCCGTAGAACATATCGCCGTCCACAAAATAGGTCGGTGAACCAAACACCGAGCGTTCAATGGCCTCGTCCGTATTGGCCTGATAGATGCCCTGGATCTCGTCGGACAGCGCCGCCGCCAGCAGGGGTTCGGGGTCCATTCCTACAGTTTTCGCAATACCGACCAGCGTATCCCGGTCGGCCAGATTCGCGTCGTCCTGCCAATGGGAGCGCAACATCTCGTGGGCCAGTTGATCCACGTTCTGGCCCTGTTCGATGCCGGCGATGACCATGCCATTGCACAATGACATGTCTACCCGGTGGTGCTGGGGGAAGCCGTCCATCACCGGGGCGTTGCGCTCCTCGGCCCAACGGTCGATCTCGCGCCTGAAAAAATAGGCCCGATGCTTTGGGCTGCGTTCGGTAAAAGGCGAGGCGCCCGCCGCCGGCACCGATTGGTTCAGATCAATAGGCCGGTGCACAATGGTGCGTCCGGCGGCCGTGGCGATTTCCATGAACCGGGCCGAGCCCAGATAGGCAAATATGGAATGGGCGGCATAGAAATACTCGATCTCGGACATGGTTTGCTCCAATCTGTCGGCAAATTGCGAACGCCACTATAACCATCAAAAGGGAGTCGTACATGACCCTGCGAATTCGGACCATTGATCATGCGGTCGTCATGGCCGCCGATATGGAGCGCTCCATCAAGTTCTATTGCGAAACCCTGGGCGGCCGGCCGCGCTATCTAGATCGCTTTCGCCAGGGCGAATTGCCGGTTCTGCCCGTCGAGCTGGGCGGCGCCGTGATCAATCTGCAATATCTGGAGAAGCCGGCGTATATCGTGGCCGAGACCTTGCGGGCCGGCACACTGGATATCTGTTTCCGTTGGGACGGCACCATCGCCGAGGCCGAGGCGCATCTGCGCCAGGCCGGCATCGAGATCATCGAGGGACCGGTACCGCGATCCGCCGCCGACGGGGTTTGGGGCCAATCAGTGTATTTCCGGGATCCAGACGGCAATCTGCTGGAATTTCTCTCGACAGCGGAGCCCATGGAGCCCCTTTTC
>CAYWYB010000061.1:0-19952 GCA_964462145.1 uncultured Rhodospirillaceae bacterium | reverse complement strand
GGCCACCGCTTCGATATCCATGCCGCCCTCGGTCGAGGCCATGATGGCGATACGCGAGGTGCCCCGGTCCATCACCGCGCTAAGGTATAGCTCCCGCGCGATATCACAGCCGTCCTCGATATACAGCCGCTTGACCTCCTTGCCCGCTGGCCCGGTTTGATGGGTCACCAGGGTCATGCCCAGAATATCACTAGCCAAGGCGCGGACTTCATCAATCGACTTGGCGATCTTGACGCCGCCGCCCTTGCCCCGGCCACCGGCGTGGATCTGTGCCTTGACGACCCAGACCGGTCCCGGCAGGGACTCGGCGACCTTGACCGCCTCGTCCACGCTATAGGCCACGCCGCCATCCGGTACGCTGACCCCATAGCGCTGCAAGACGCTCTTCGCCTGATGTTCATGAATATTCATCGCAATTCCTAATGCTGACCTTCATTGACCCGAATTTGGCCGGTTATTTGGCCTTCTTCGCCGCTTTCTTTTTCGGCGCGGCCTTTTTGGCCTTTTTGCCCAGGCTTGGATCCAGTTTCTTACAGGCCGCGACCAGGTCCTTGACCGACTTCACGGAATTGTCGAATTCCTTCTTCTCGGACTTGTTCATGGAGATTTCCACGACCTTCTCAACGCCCTTGGCACCGATCACTACCGGCACGCCCACATACATTCCCTTGACGCCGTATTCGCCATTCAAATTGGCGGCGCAGGGCAGGACGCGCTTTTGATCGCCCAGATAGCTTTCCGCCATCTGGATCGCGGCGGAAGCCGGTGCGTAGAAGGCAGAGCCGGTTTTCAGCAGGCCGACGATCTCGGCGCCGCCGTCACGGGTGCGCTGAATGATCTTGTTCAGGCGCTCCTTGGTGGTCCAGCCCATCTTGATCAGATCGGGCAGGGGGATGCCGGCGACAGTGGAATAACGCGCCAGGGGCACCATGGTATCGCCGTGGCCGCCGAGAACGAAGGCGGTGACGTCTTCGACGGAGACGCCAAATTCCCCGGCGAGGAAATAGCGGAAACGGGCCGAATCCAGAACGCCGGCCATGCCGACCACGCGGTTCGCCGGCAGGCCGGTAACCTCGCGCAGAACCCAGACCATGGCGTCCAGGGGATTGGTGATGCAGATGACGAAGGCCTTGGGCGCGTATTTCTTGATGCCAGCGCCGACCTGCTGCATGACCTTGATATTGATGCCCAGCAGATCATCCCGGCTCATGCCCGGCTTGCGGGCCACGCCGGCGGTCACGATGATGACATCGGCGCCCTTGATGCCGGCATAGGAATTGCTGCCTGAAAGGCCGCTGTTATAACCTTCGATCGGGGAGGCTTCCGCCAGATCCAGGGTCTTGCCCTGGGGTAGGCCATCGACGATGTCGAACATCACCACGTCGCCCAATTCCTTTAAGCCAGCCAGATGGGCCAGGGTGCCGCCGATGTTGCCGCCGCCGATCAGTGCGATCTTGTTCCGAGCCATTTGTCGTCCTTTCCGGATGTCATCCGATTTCGTTGGTTTGTGTTGGTTCTGTTATTTTCAATGTTCACATCAACAAGAGGGGCGCCAGCGTTCGCCGCCACCGGCCCTCGTCATCGACGAATAAATCTGGCCCCCCTTGTACCCTTGGATGCCATGGGGTGCAACGGCGCTAGGCCCTTGAAATCATGAAAAATGATCTCTTGGGCAAAACGCCGCATGGCCGCTATTCTTGGCCTGCGGTGAGAGTAATGCAGGCAAGGAATTAACAAGATGACAAGGCGTGATGAGTTGGTGGCCGAAGTGCTGGATTTGTTGGAGCGCTATCAACAGGCCATCGAAACCGGCACCCGTGATGAAATCCAAACAATGGTGCATTTGCCGGTCGGCTACATCACCGAGGATGATGTGCAAATGCGCGAACGTTATCCTTTTGATCCCGTGAAATTGCGCGCGGTCACTGGATTTCATCATGGCCAATCCAGCTATGATGTGGTCGCCATTGACGAGACCAAGGCGCACATTGTCATCACCGCGACCCGCATGCGCGAAGACGACAGCCCGATTGAGTATGTCTCCGCCTTCTATATTCTGCAAAAGCGCGGCGATGAATGGAAAATTGCCGCCTTTTCGGGTATCCGTACCGAAGCCTGAGGCTAATCGAATAGGTAAAGAACGATGAGTGCATCCCAGCAGGAACTGAATGAATTTCAGGCCGAAGCCGCGGCCTGGTTCACTGAGAACAAACCCGCCGATCCGGGTTTCCTATTGCCGCAAAGCTTTATGGAGGTGGGCACGGACCAGCAGTTCGAATTCCTCCGTACCTGGCAGCGCAAGGTTTACGAGGCCGGCTATCTGGGCATGGCCTGGCCGGCGGAATACGGCGGTGGCGGCAGGGAACAAGCTTTTCAGGATATCGCCACGGCCGAGATGGTGCGACAAAAGGTCCCCTTCATGACCAATACCATTGGTTTGAGCTGGGCCGGGCCGCTGATCCTGAACATGGGAACGGATGCGCAAAAAGAGGCTTATATAAAGCGTATCCTTAGTGCCGAGGATATCTGGTGCCAGGGCTTTTCCGAGCCCGACAACGGCTCGGACCTGGGCAATGCACAATTGCGGGCGGTGCGCGACGGTGACGAATACGTGCTCAACGGCTCCAAGATCTGGACCTCGCTGGGGGCCTATGCGGATTTCATCATTCTTCTGGCCCGCACCGATACCCAGACCAACACCAAGTACGAAGGCTTGAGCTATTTCCTCGCGCCGATGAAGATCGCCGGCGTCGATCCGGCGCCAATCAAGAAACTGACCGGCGAACACGGATTTACGCAGACGTTCTTCAATGATGCGCGTATTGCCGATAGCTGCCTGATCGGCGAGGAAGGCGGCGGTTGGCAGGTCGCCATGAAGACCCTGACGTTCGAGCGCGCGGTCAGCGGCGGCCAGGCCGGCGGGGTGCATTCCATGTCGGTTTCCGCCAACGAGGTGGTCGATATGGCCCGGCGTGCCATGCGCGATGGCAAACCGGCCATCGAAGACCCGATCATTCGAGATCAACTGGTTGCCTTCCTGATCGAGGAACGCGGCCTGGCGCTGAACAACAAGCGGGGCGAAATCCCCGGCCTGATTTCGGAACGGCCCGCCTCCATCGCCATGTCCCGGAAGCTGACAAATTCCGAATGGCGCCGGCGTCTGAACCAGTTCGCGGTTACCCTGCAAGGCGCCAATGCCTCCCGCTATGTGGGTGATGCGGATGCCATTGACGGCGGACGCTGGCAGCGCGGCTATTTCAACGCCTTTTCCGGCACCATCGGTGGCGGCACCAGTCAAATTCAGAAAAACATCGTCGGCGAGCGGGTCCTTGGCCTGCCGAAGTCAGAGTAGAGAGTAAGCAGCATGACGGAACAAGCCGAAATCCTGTTCACGGACGAACAGGCACAACTCATGGACATCGCCGAGTCCTTCTCGGCCAGCAAATCCCCCATCGATGCCGTGCGGCGGCAGATCGAGGCCGAGGGCGCCATCGAGGCCGACTTGTGGCAGGAGATGGCCGCCCTGGGCTGGCTGGGCATTGCCATTCCCGAAGAGTACGGCGGCAGCGGCCTGGGCCTGGGCGAAGTGGTGAGCATTGTCGAACCCATGGGCAGAAATCTGTTCTCCTCGCCATTGGTCTCGACCACGTTGGCGGCGCAGGCGATTTTGCTGGCTGGCGATGAGGCGCAGAAAGCCCATTGGTTGCCTCAACTTGCGGGCGGCAGCGTTGCGGCCCTGGCCCTGACGGAGGCCCATGGCGATTGGGATCTGACCAATCTGACCTGCACCGCGGCCAGAAGCGGCAATACGGTAACGCTGGCGGGCGGCAAAACCTTTGTTACCGATGCGGACATGGCCGATGTGCTGCTGGTGACCACGGCCCTGGACGGGGCGCCGGCACTGGTGTTGCTGGAAAAATCAGCCTTGCCGTCGACCGCGTTGAGGCGTGAAGTGGTGATCGACGAGACCCGGCGCAGCTATGCCGTGGATCTGACCGGGGTCGAAGTGCCGGTGGCCAATCTGTTGCCCCTGGACGGTGCCGCTGGGTGCCTGAAAAGCCTGCATCTGGCGGCCTGCCTGCTGTATGCGGCGGAAATGTGCGGCGGCACTGCCGGTGTTATCAATGTGACCCTGGAGTATCTTTTGACCCGCCGCCAGTTCGATCATTTTATCGGCGCCTATCAGGCCCTGAAACATCCCATGGTCGATGCCCTGGTTGGCCTGGAGCAGGCCCGATCCCATCTTTATCACGCAGCCACCATCTTTGATGCCGCTGATACAGCTGATGGAGAAGTCGCCGTGCGCATGGCCAAGGCGCAGGCGGCGGATGCCTTCGCGTTTGCTTCCGACCGGGCGATCCAGTTTCATGGCGCCTTTGGTTTTACCTATGACTGCGATGCCCAGCTATACCGCCGCCGTGCCCTGTGGTGCGAACAGCAGCATGGCGATAGCGCCCATCACCGAAAGCATCTGGCGGGTTTGCTGCTGGATTAGTCCAGTGGCTTGATGGCCTTGTAGTTCTGTAACTCAGGGCCGTTGCTGTCATACCGGGCCAGATCGTCCGGGAGGTCCACCCAGTGTGCCCTTTGATCATGGAAGGCGTGTGCTTCGGGCGCGCGGTCGATTTCGCCCTTGATCAGGGCGCGGGCAATATGGATTTCTCCGGGCGCCAGGTCAGAGGCAAAGAACAGCGTGCTGCCGCACTGGCCGCAAAAACCGCGCCGGCTTTGCTCTGATGACTGGTGCCAAACCAGCCGGTCCCCAGGATCATCCAGTTGGAAGCGCTCCTCCGCCGCACCGACCCAGGTTACGAAGGCCGCGCCATGGGCCGCCTGGCAATAGCTGCAATGGCAATGGGCGCAGAAAAGACTGGGCGGTTGCACGCTGAATTTGACGCTGCCGCACAGGCAGGCGCCTTCAAAGGGTTGCACCATTGGTCGATCTCCTCGCAAAGAACGTCACGATGGTAACACTAACCCCTTCGCCCATGCCCTGGCGATAGGATCAGCGGCAAAGCGCTAGTATGTGGAATTCTATGATCCGGCGACGGAATTCAACGGCGTCGCGGCATAGGCGGCGGCTGCAGCGGCGGGCGAGACGCCGACACTAGGCAGGCTGGGCTTATCTGTTACCGGCCCGTCGCCCTTGCCAGATCCATCGGGCTTGGCCGCGTCCGGAAAGGCGAAACCTTCGACGAAGCCAGCATCCGCATTTGCGCTTTCATTGACGCCTTCGGTTCCCTCGGCGCTATCCGGGTTGTTGCGTTCCTCGGCTTCGGCCTGCTTGGCTTGGGCCAGTTCAACCTGTGCTGCCTGTTTCAGACCGGCGGCCTTGGCGGCGACGGAGCGGTCCGCGCCGGATGGTTCAGCAGGAGCATTGGCGGCGCGTTGGACCACATCCATTTTCTCGATCGTGGCTTTCGGATCGCCCGCTATCGGCGTGACATCGATAGACACGTGTCCGGAGGTGGCATAGCGCTTGCCGTCGGGGCCG
This sequence comes from uncultured Rhodospirillaceae bacterium, assembly GCA_964462145.1. GTDB lineage: Bacteria > Pseudomonadota > Alphaproteobacteria. The sequence continues at coordinate 14,458 of CAYWYB010000061.1, read as the reverse complement.
TCGGTGTATTCGTATTGCGGCGCGCCGGCATATTGCCCGCCGGCGGCGGCGTGGGCCTGTTCGTGGCGGCGAACTTCCGCGTCCACCGCTTTCAATTCCCGAACCTGCTTCTGCTCGCCTTCGCTCAGTTGCGTTGCTTGCAGCGCATCATTCTTGGCGGTGCTCGGCTGGTCCTCGGTGGCGGCGGCTTCGCCGCCCTGTTCCTGGGCCGCCAACAGGGTATTTAACGCGACAGGCGATTGCGGCCGTGAAGATGCGCCCTTTGCCGCCTCGCCGCCGTGATCGTGGGCGTCTCTTTTGTTGGGGTTGTACGGCTGCCGTTCGTCCTGGACATTCGTGATCGCCGCATGGGAATTGGCGACCGGGCGCGCAGGCGTATGCGGGCCAATGCCAATTCCAGGTAATGCAACCACGTTCGAGGTCATTCAGATCAACGTCCAATAAGCCATTCTACCTAAGGACGGCACGCGCCGTTCTAGCAACGCTACATTATCGGTCGTTGATCACTAACAGCGGGTTAATAGCTGGGGTTAAGAAAAGTTTACAATTCGCCGCGGACCACCTTGGCGCCTGCCACCATGGCCTCGGTCTTACTGCGCGCCAGCCAGCGGGGAATGGCGGAAAAGCCGCAGTCGGCGGTTACGGTCAACTTGTCGGCGGGGACGTAGCGCAAAACCTCGCGGATGCGCACCGCGACATCCTCGGCGCTTTCCTCGTGGAAAGACTTCACGTCGACCACGCCGGCGGCGATGTTGTAGCGCTCGGACAGCGGCGCCAGGATATCCAGCTCCGCCATTTCTCGGTTGGCGAATTCCAGCACTAGCATATGCGTCTCCAGTTGCTCCATGGCGCCCAGCAGCCGGCGCATGCCGCGCGGCGAGGAGGGGCGGGAGGCATTATTGCCGAAGCAGACATGCACCGCCGTATGCTCGCTCAAGCCACGGGTCACCTGATTGATGCAATTGGCGGCCTCGTCCTGGCTGCGCTGCTCGGGCACGAAGGTCAGGCCCGGCTCGTCAATCTGAATGAAATCGGCGCCGGCCAGGCGCAGGGCCTCGACCTCGGCGCGCAGCATCATGATGATGTCATCCATCAACGGCTCCGCGCTTGGGTAGTGGGGCCCGGGCAGGATATTGGAGGCGAAGGTCAGTGGGCCTGGAAAGGCGATCTTGATATTGCGCCCCGGTGCCAGGCGGGCCAGATCCTCGTATTCCTGAACCAGGCCCAGGCCGCCGGGGGCGCAGACTTTCTCGGTGGCATAGAAATGCGGCGCCATGTCATAGCCAGGCACGCCCAGCTTCCGCGGCCGCTCCTGCCGGGCGATGCCGGAGATCCGGTCATACATTTCGTAGACAAAACGTTGCCGGCGCAATTCGCCATCGGAAATTATGTCGATGCCGGCTTCCACCTGATCCGAGATGGCCAGCCGCGTCGCATCCTCGAACGCCTCGGCCACATCCATTGGTGCCGCCGCATCGCGCATATGCCGGCGGAACAGATGCATCCAGCCCGGAATAGCATAGCTACCCACGCCCATGGTTGGCAGAATTGGCAGATTTTTCATTGTTATGTCCTTCGCGGCGGTTCCTTTGCAACAGATATAGACGAACCCTGGCAACAGGTGAAGCAAACAGCGCCTAGACGAAGGAATCTATCTGGGGAGGGAAAACGGCGGCTTGATAACGCCTTGTTACCAGAGTTTGCGCCTGACAATATCGAACAGCCGCTGGAACAGAAATTTTGTGCCGGACCTACTGAGGACGGAAACCAGATTGCTATAGTCGTCCGTCCACAAAATGGCCTTGGGGGTATCGTTGGGCCATGGCGTGATATGATTTTTCACACGCTCGTCATTGAGAAACCGCTTGTTGCTGGTCACCAGAACCCATTGTGACGAGCGGTGGCTGAACCTATCCGCTTCCTTTTTAACAAGCACGGCGCTCTTGTTGAATTCCTTCGCCAGGTTTCGGACAACTGGCGATAAATCAAGGTGGGCGTTGGTGACGTTGACCGCCAGCACGCCATTCTCTCTGACGTGACTGAAATATAGGGCAAATGCTTCCTTGGTGAGCAGATGCACGGGCGGTGCATCATTGCTGAATGCGTCCACGGCCAGGATATGAAATTGCCGGCTTCCTAACACATTCATTCGCCGTTGGGCGACGTTCGGCGGATCGGCGTTGCCGGCGCGCAGGGGGCGGGCGAGATGGAGGCGCGGTGCACGCCGATATCGCATAGGGTATGGTCCGGCAAGGTGGCCAGCGAGGCCCTCCGGTTGCGCTGGATGAGCCAATGGCAGGCGGACATGACCCTGCGGCACATGACATGGATGGCGGCGTCGAGGATGACATGTTGCCTCGCGGCCTTCATGGCGTACGGGGCGTTTGCCGGCATTGCCTGCAGGGTCATGTGATGGGACATTGTGCCGTCTCCTTTGTGCTGAGCCATCGTTTCAATCCACTGTCACGAAGCAATCTAACCACTGTGATGGGTGGAATATGCCGGGTGACTGTTTCCACCGTATGTCGCGGACGGGAATGAATTGTTTCAATTGCTTCAGGCGGGCTTGCGTTTGCAGCGGCTCAATAGTCATACTGCGACATTCTGACGCAGTTAATTGACGCGGCAAGTTAATTGGGAGCACGCAATGGAACCGACCATCACCCCCATGCAAACCACCATGGGCGCTACCGTCACCGGCATCGACCTGGCCAATATGAACGAGGCGGAATGGCGCATGGTCGAGGATGCTTTCCACGAACATGCGGTGTTGCTGTTTCCCGCACAGAACCTGACGGAGGAGGCGCAGATCGCCTTTGCCCTGCGCTTTGGCGAGATGGAGCTGCTGCGCGGCGACCCGGAGGCTAAGGCGGTCAATATCAGCAATCAAAAGCCGGACGGCAGTGTCCTGCAGGTGGGCGAGCATCGTTATAACGTCCTGCGCGGCAACGAAGGTTGGCACACGGATAGCTCGTACATGCCGCTGGCCGCCAAGGCCTCGGTGCTGTCGGCTCAGGTGGTGCCCTCTAGCGGCGGCGAGACGGCGGTGGCCGATATGCGCGATGCCTACGACGCCCTGGATCAGGGCATGAAGGACCGGATCGCGGATTTGTCCGCCTATCATTCGCTTTATCAAAGCCAGGCCAAGATCGGCTATAAGGTCGAGACCGGGGCCGGCTACGGTTACCACACCAAGGGCGCGCCCTTGCGGCCCCTGGTCTATACCCATCCGGTGACCGGGCGAAAATCCCTGTTTATTGGCCGCCACGCCTACCGCATTCCCGGTATGGACGACGCGGAGGCGAAAGAGCTGCTCGACGGCCTGCTGGAATTCGCCTGTCAGCCGCCGCGGACCTATTATCATGCCTGGAAGCCGGGCGATGTGATGATGTGGGACAACCGCTGTACCCTGCATGCGGCCCGGCCTTATGACTACAGCGAACCACGGGTGATGCGCCACACTCGTGTCGCCGGTGATCCGGCGGTTGATCTGGCCGCCACGGCGATGGACGAGGCCGCCAGCGGCTTCGAGCCGAGCACCTCGAACCTGTAGGCTGATTTGCGGGCTTGCGCGGATGCCAGTCCATCATGAATAGTGCGTGATAGGTGAGTTCGTAGCGTGAAGGGCGAGTCTGTCATGACACATGGAATGGTTTCCGCACCTCAGCCGGAGGCGGTCGAGGCCGGCCTGGATATTCTCAAGGACGGCGGCAATGTGGTCGATGCCGCCATCGGCGCGGGGTTGGTGCAGACGGCGGTCGATCCGCAGAATTGCGGCATTGCCGGGTTTGGTTCCATGCATCTTTTTCTGGCCGACAAGGCGGTTCATACCTGCATCGATTTCCATGGCCGCGCGCCCCTGGCCACGCGCCCGGAGATGTGGGAGGACCTGATCGTCCGCGAATGTGACGACGGCTTCGGCTTTGTGCTGAAGGGCGAGGTCAATGAAATCGGCTATCAGTCCATGACCACGCCGCTGACCATCAAGGCCTTTGACGAAGCTCTGTCCCGCTTTGGTACCCGCTCGTTGGCCGAGATGCTGGCGCCGGCCATCCAGTATTGCGAGGACGGCTTTGCCGTGCGCCCCGGCCTTCATCGGCTGTGGACCCGCCCGGCGGATGCGGGACGCATCGCGCGCAGCCGCGGCCTGACCGACGACCCCGCCACCGCCAAAATCTATACCAAGGACGATGGTTCGATCCGTGGCGTGGGCGAGATCCTGTGTAATCCCGATATGGCGCGCACCTATCGGCGCATTGCCGAGCATGGCGCGGAAGATTTTTATTCGGGCGAGATCGCCAGACAGATCGATACCGACATGCGCACCAATGGCGGCCTGATCACCCTGGAAGACCTGGCCGCCTGCGAAACGGAAACGGTCGATCCGTTGTGGACCGATTATCGCGGCCATCGGGTGGCGACGAACCAACCGCCCGGTGGCGGTCTGATGATCGTGCTGATGCTGAATATTCTGGAGAATTTTGATCTCGCCGCCATGGGCCACAACTCGGCTGACTATATCGCCACCGTGTCCGAAGCCATGAAGATCGCCACCGTGGACAAGGATACCCGTATGGGCGATCCGCGGTTTTTTGATATTCCCTTCGATGAACTGATGTCGAAGGATTACGCCAAGGCCATGGCCGAACGTATCAAACGGGGTGAGAAGACATCCGTGCCCCGGATGAATCCGGGCGGCAACGAGAGTAAGGAGACCACTCATATCTGTGTCGCCGATACGGACGGCAACTGTGTCACCATGACCCATTCCCTGGGTTCATCCTCGGGCACGGTCACCGATGGCCTGGGCTTCATGTACAACAACTGCATGATGGTGTTCGACCCGCGCCCCGGCCATGCAGGCTCACTGGCGGCGGGGAAGGCGCGCTTTTCAGCCCTTTCGCCGACCATCGTCTTCAAGGGCGACAAACCCTTCTTCCTGCTCGGCTCCCCCGGCGGCACGACCATCACCATGGGTAATCTGCAGGCGATCCTGAATGCCGTCGATTTTGACATGACGGCGCAGGAGGCGGTGATGGCGCCGCGCTTTACCGCGACGTCGGATACCATCGAAGTTACCAACCGCATCTTCCGCGCGATCGAACGCGAATTGCAGGCGCGCGGTTATCCGACAAAGCGCCATGCCTTCAGCCACATGATCCCCATCGTGCAGGGCATCCGCATCATGGATGGCAAGCTGGACGGCGGCTCCGACCCGGCGGGCGACGGCATGGCGGCACAGGTGTAACGCGGTATGGAGCAACCTTAATGGCTGATATCGCGATCATCATTGAATATGACGTGCGGCCGGGATGTTTGGCAGAGCAGGAGAAGCGCCTTCATGCCACGTCCGAACAGTGCCTTCGGGAAGAGGGCTGCCTCCGTATGGAAGTATTCAGGCCGGCTGGTTAGGAGAACAAGCTGGTGTTGAGCGAATTATGGCGGGACGAGGCGGCATTGGAAAAACACCGTAGCCAACCTGGTCACGCCGAGCAGCACCAGCGCACGGATGAGCTTTGTATCGGCAAGCGGATCTTGCGTGGCACCATAGCTTGAGGGTTAGGTTGACCCTATCTCCCTAACTGCCCGGCCCTCTGCAAACCCTCTAATGCCTCGTCGCTCAAGGTCTCGATTACCTGGGCGACGCTTTGCCGCTGCTTGCTCCAGGTCACACCCTGGCCGGCCGGGGTGTGCAGCATGGGGTCGACTTCGTGTTCGTCGATGGAGGTCAGCAGATCGCCGACCAGGGCATGCTGATACGGCATGGGCAGGGGATGGGGCGCCGTGGGCGCGGCCCATTCCTCGGTCCAGGCGGAGCGGATCTGCCGTTGCGGCTTGCCGCTGCTGCCATGGGTGATGCCGGTATCGGCGCTGCCGGCGGCGAACAGCTTGTCCCGCAGTTTGTCGCCGATGGCGTGATCGCCGCGGGCGTGCTCCTCGGTGGACAGCCAGGTGGTGCCCAGCCAAACACCTTGCGCGCCCATGGCCAGGGCGGCGGCGATCTGGCTGCCGTGGCCGATGCCGCCCGCCGCCAGCACCGGCAGATCGCCGGCGATCTGGACGATTTCGGGTACCAGGACCATGGTGCCGATGGTGCCCGTATGGCCGCCCGCTTCCGAGCCTTGGGCGACGATGAAGTCCAGGCCGATGTCCTGGTAGGCCTTGAAATGCCGGGGATTGCCGATCAGGGCGCCGACCACCTTGCCCTCCGCCTTCAGGCGGCTGACCGCATCCGCCGTCAGGCCGATGCCAAAGGCGACTACATCCACGTCCGAAGCCAGCAGGGCCTGCAACTGCCCTTCGAAATAACTCGGTGTGCGCAGTATGGAATTGAAGAAGGTTTTCTTGGTGGCCGCCGGCACCTGATATTTCTCCGCCAGGCTGTCGACATATTTGACATGCTCGGGGGGCAGGTTGGCGCGCACGGATTCCAGGGTCTCGGATTCCGGCATGCCTTTCGGGATCATAATGTCGATTGCGAAGGGTTGGTTGCCGATCTGCTCGCGGACGGCGGCGATCTTGCCCGGCACCTTGTCGGGTGCGTCATGGGCAATGCCGTAGACGCCCATGCCCCCGGCCTTGGTAATGGCCGCCGTTACATCGACACTATGGGAAAAGCCCAAAATGGGGACATCGAGCCCAAGGCGTTCAGCAAAAGGCGTGGCGATCTTGGCCATGGCAACTACTCCCAACAGATCCTAGCGAATTAGCCTTCCTCGGCCACCACGTTGTTGGCCAGGCAGCCCAGGCCGGAAATCTCCACCTCGATGCGGTCGCCGGGCTTCATCCACAGGGGCGGCTTGCGCCCGGCACCGACGCCGCTGGGGGTGCCGGTGGCGATGACATCGCCGGGATGCAGGGGTGTGAACTGCGAGACATAGGCAATGATGTTGGGCACGGAATAAAACAGCTGCTCGGTACTTTCGTCCTGCACCACATCGCCGTTCAGGCGGGTGGTCAGTTGCAGATCCATGGGATCGGGCACTTCGTCCGCCGTGGTCATCCACGGGCCGCAGGAGCCGCTGTGCTGGAAATTCTTGCCGGCGATCACCGAATGGCCCTGAAAATCACGCAGACTGCCATCCAGGAACGGGGCATAGCCGGCGACATGAGCCATGGCCGCGCTTTCCGCGATATGGCGGCCCGGTTTGCCGATGATGAAGGCAAGTTCGCCTTCATAGTCGAAATTGCTCGAGGCCTTGGGGCAGATCACATCCTGTTCGTGACCGACAAGGGCATCGGGCCATTTGGAAAACAGGTTCGGATCCTTGGGGAATTCCAGGCCCATTTCCTCGGCATGTTCGCGGTAGTTCAGGCCGATGCAGATGATCCGCCGGGCATTGGGGATGACTTGCAGATAGGTAATATCCGCCAAGGCATGGTCTGCGTCCGCGCCGCTCAGGGCCGCTGCCTCGTCCAGGCCGCCGCCTTCCAGCAGGCTGCGCAGATCGGCATATTTGCCGCCCAAACGCTGGCCCAGGTCGACCACGCCATCGCCATTTACCAGGCCGTAGCTGTCGCCGGCCGCCGTGCTAAAGCTCAATAGTTTCATGGTCGTTCGCTCCTATTTACTCATCTTATTTACTCAATGGAACAATGACGCCGGGGTTGAGAATGCCGGCGGGGTCCAGCTTGTCCTTGGCGCCTTGCAGGGCCATGCCGAAAACATCCGGGCGCTGCCGCTCGTACCAGGGCATATGATCCCGCCCCACCGCATGATGATGCGTTATGGTGCCGCCATTGTCGATCACCGCGTCCGAGGCACGGCTCTTGATCTCGTGCCATTGTTCCAGCAACGCGCCGTGGCGGCCCAGGGCCTGATAGGTGTAATAGGGCGCCGGGCCGTCCGGGTAGGCATGGGTAAAACGACAGCTGACAACGCCCTTGGTGCCCGTGACCTCTTCGATGGCCTGTTCCGTGGCCGCGGTGACGTTTTCGTGGAAGCTGTGGAACTTGTCCCAGGTTATGGCGGTCTCGAACGTATCCGAGATCACCGCCGCCGAGATCAGGGCATCGCGGAAATGGGGCATCTTGATAAAGGCATTGCGCCAGGCGCCCGCCGCGCCCGAGGTATTGCTGTCCTCGGCCTTGGAGGCGGCCTCGTCATATTTGCCGCCAAGCTCGCGGGCAATGGCCAGGCCACGTTCCATCCAGGCATCGACGGCGTGATCGGCGCTTTCAAAGCCCAGCACCACCACGTCGTGGCTGCCGTCGCCGGCACCGTTCAACATGGCTTCCATGCGGTCCAGCAGGCGCACGTTGGTGGGGAACAGGCCCGATTGGGTCAACTGCCGCACGGCTTCCACCGCGTCCTCGAATTTATCGAAATTGATCGCCGCCGAACGGCGCTGGCTGGGGCGGTCCTGCAGGCGCATCCAGGCCTCGGTAATGATGCCGAGGGAGCCTTCGGAGCCTATCGCCATGCGGTCCGGGCTGGGCCCAGCGCCCGATCCCGGCAGCCGCCGGCTTTCCATGGCGCCCGCCGGCGTCAGCATGCGGGTGCTTTCCACGAAATCATCAATGTGCGTGTAAACAGTCGCATAGTGGCCGCCCGAGCGGGTGGCGATCATGCCGCCCAGGGTGGCCAGATCGAAACTTTGTGGGAAATGCCGCATGGTCAGGCCATGGGGGCGCAGGCCGGCCTCGATATCCGGGCAGCGGATGCCGCCCTGCATACGGGCGGCGCGGGAAACCTTGTCGATTTCCAAAATTTGATTTAGCCCGGTCAGGTCCAGGCTCAGGCTGCCGGCGAATTTGTTGCCCACGGAAGGCTCGATACCGCCCACCACGGTCGAACCGCCCCCGAAAGGTATCACCGCCACATTGGCGCCCGTGGCCCAATCCAGCACCGCGTCCACGTCATCCTCGGACTTGGCATAGGCCACGACGTCCGGTGCGTTGGCGAAATCCTTGTCGGTGATGCGCACATAGTCAGGGAAGCTTTTGCCGTACGTGTGGGTCAGGCGGTCATGATCTTTAGTGGAGCAGATCGACCCCAGCTTGGCCGGCACCTCGACACGCGGGCTGTGCAGATCGATCTGGTCCGGGGTGGGAATGGGGATGCGTTCAAAGCCGTCCACGCCGAATCGTTCGGCATAATTGTCCAGCACCATTTTCTCTTCATCCAGGGTCAGGCCATCGCCCTCGAAACCCCAACCAAAGAATTTCGGCTGTCGATCCACCATTCGCAAAACTCCCTGACTACATATGCGCTGAACCCATTTCAGCACGGGCCGGGCCGGGGGGCTAGACGTTTCCGTGCTTGGCTGTATCGAATGACTCGACAGGGGCTTGTCATAACTGTCAAAATACTCGTGTTGCAAGAAACAGTGCACATTAGATACAATTAAATATGAACGGGAGGGCAATATGTACGCGAGCGTTGTTGAAACTACGATGGCGGCTGACAAAAGGGATGAGGCTCTTGCGGTAGCGGCCGATTTGATGGATCAACTGAGTGCGAAGGTTGAGGGAATGCAGTCGTACGTGGTTCTGGATCTTGGTGGCAACAAGTCCATGTCGGTTTTGCTGTACGACACCAAAGAAAATTTTGAAGCCGCGACCGAGGCCTCTCAGGAAATTCTGAGTAAACTGGGCCCCTACCTAGTCGATGCCAAGGGACGCATCGGCTGTGATGTTGTGCTCAGCAAGCGGTACGTGACCGACTAACCATCACCGGGCATGAGCGACAGAGCTTCCTAGTCCTCAACGTAATTGAATCTGAACGCGTCACCCTCTGTCACTACATGGCCAATCGACGGCGAGGGGAAGTGCGCGGTTAGGACCAGTTGGCCGCTTTCGGCGTTGCTGGCCAGGAAATGGCGGCGGGTTTGGCGGGCCTGTTCCGGGTCGGCGTCGAAGACCGGGCTCCATTCGGGATGCACGCATTGGATGGGGCTGTGGATCAGGTCGCCGCACATCACGGCACTGTGGCCGTTCGATGTCAGGTTGACCGCCACGTGGCCCGGCGTGTGGCCGATGGTGGGCTGCAGCCAGACATTGTCGTCCAGGGCGAAATCCATATCCACCAACTGGGCCAGGCCCGCCTCCATGATCGGCAGGGCGCTTTCCTGGAAGATGATGTCGTTGCGGGTTTCGGCGGCGGCGTATTCGGCCTTGGAAAAGATGTATTTGGCGTTGGGGAATGTGGGCACCCAGCGGCCATCCACGAACGAGGTATTCCAGCCGCAATGATCCGCATGCAGATGGGTGCAAAAGACATAGTCAATGGCCTCGGGCTGCAGACCGGCGGCGCGTAGATTGTTCAACCAGGTCTGGTCCGTGCGCTGGAACCATTGCGGGCGGTGGGTGATGCCCTTGCCGCAGCCGATGCAGGTGTCGATCAGGATGGTGTGATGTTTCGTGCGCACCAGATAGCTTTGGAACGGCAGGATCAGCATGCCGGTTTCAGGGTCCATGGCCCTGGGTTCCAGCCAATGACGATGCGGCGCCAGGGCTTCGGGCGTGGCCTCGACAAAGGTCTCGTGGGGAATGAAGAACGGCACTTCTTCCTCGATTATGCGCTGTACCGCGATATCGCCCACCATTAGACTTGGCATCAGGCCTGACATGGTTTCGTTTCCTCCCTCGCTACGCCGCGTTTCGGGCGACTTCCAGGGCCCGTGCCACATCGTCCGGGTCCGTGTTGAAGGCGCAGACAAAGCGCGCCTGGCCATCGGTGCCCCAGCGGTGAAAGTTGACGCCGCCAGCTTCCAGGGCGCCCAGAACCGCCTCGGGCAGATAGATGAAAATCTCGTTGGCCTGCACGTCATGGGCCAGCCGGGCGCCGTCCAGGGCGGCCAGGCCCTGGGACAGTTCCGCCGCGCGGGCATTGGCGTGGCGGGCGTTCGCCAGCCACAGATCATCGCGCAGATAGGCCACCAATTGGGCCGATAGAAACCGCATCTTGGAAAACAGGTGCCCGCCCCGCTTGCGCCGAAAGAGGAAATCGCCGGCGGCGTCCGGGTCAAAAAAGATCACCGCTTCAGCCGCCATGGCGCCGTTCTTGGTGGCGCCGAACGACAGCACATCGACGCCCGCCTTCCAGGTCGCCTCCGCCGGGCTGCAATCCAGATGCGCCAGGGCATTGGCAAAACGCGCCCCGTCCATGTGCACGGACAGGCCCGCATCGTGGGCGATGGCGGCCAGGGCAGCGACCTCGTCGGGGGCATAGGCGGTGCCGGCCTCGGTCGCCTGGGTCAACGAGATGGCGGTCGGTTGCGAATGGTGCTGCACGCCAAAACCGGCGCCCGCGACGGCGGCGGCCAGGGTTTCCGCCTCGATCTTGCCATGTTCACCATCCAGCAGGGCCAGCTTGGCCCCGCCCGAGAACAATTCCGGCGCGCCGGCCTCGTCCTCCTCGATATGGGCATTGCGGTGGCAATAGATCTGGCCCCAGGGCGGCGTCAGGGCGGAAAGCGCCAGGGCATTGGCGGCGGTGCCCGTGGCCACGGGGAAGACCGCCAACTCGCGCTCGAACAGCTCGGTAAAGGCCGCTTCAGCCGCTTTTGTTACAGGGTCGTCGCCATAGGCCATGGCGTGGCCTTCATTGGCGGCGGCCAGGGCGGCCATGATTTGCGGCGCCACGCCCGTGGCATTGTCGGAGGAGAAGTTCATCTTGTTACCTATAGCTCATCGCGTAATTCGATTTCATCAAAGCCGCCGCAATCGGCCCAGGGCATGAAGGCGGCGATCTTGTCCATATGGCCGCCTTTCACCGAGGCGATCAGCCAGACCAGGTCGGCCTCGTATATACCGGCGCGGTCGGTTTTCGAAGGCCGGGCGGCGCCGTCCGGGTGGCTGTGATAATGGCCCAATATTTCTTCCGAGCCCGTGCGCGCCGCCTTTTGCAGGCGCAGGCGCAGGCCGGGGTCGATGGCAAAGCGATGGCTGGGTTCATCCGTCACGTTGGTGGAGGCGACGGCCTGGGAGACGATCAAGTCTTCGCCCTGCCTTTGTCCGAGCAATAGCCCGCAGGCTTCATTCGGATAGTCTGCCGCCGCATGGCTGGCGATGGCGGCGCGCGGTTCGCTGGGCAGGATGATCACGGTGCCGTTTCCAGCTTCAGCCGGCCCAATTGTTCGCCAGTTTTGCCATCAAGCACCAGGACGGATTGGCTGCCATCGCCATGACGAAGGCCCAGGTAAAGCTTGCCGCCATCGGCACTCAGGTTGATCAGGCTGTCACCCGGCGCCAATTGCACCGGCACATCGCCGATTTTCGCTGCTATCGCCTCGCTCTGTTCGGTCAATTCCTTGGAGGTTTTGGCGATGCCGACCACCAGCAAAATCAAGCCGATAACCAACAAAGTGGTCATTACGCCAACGAGAAGCTTGAGCCGGGTGCTATTCTCGGTCCAGTGTTGGGTCATGAGCGAAGATCCGAAAATAGCCGTGCATAAAATTGTGGTTGGGCCCGATCAGGCCCGGCAGCGTATCGACCGTCTGCTCTCTCTGGCCATCGAGGGGCTTTCGCGCATGCGCATAAAAGCCCTGATCGAAGCCGGCCATGTCTCGATCGAGCAAACAGACGACAGACGGACGGTAACCGAGGCCTCGTACCGGGTCAAACCCGGCGAGACCATTCGCCTCGACATCCCCCCGCCCGAGGACGCCACGCCGCAACCCCAGGCCATGGATCTTGATATTTTGTACGAGGATGAACATCTGATCGTGCTCGATAAACCCGCCGGCCTCGTGGTGCATCCGGCGCCGGGCAATCCTGATCAGACCCTGGTCAATGCCCTGCTGGCCCATTGCGGCGACAGCCTGTCCGGCGTGGGCGGGGTGCGCCGGCCCGGCATCGTGCACCGCCTGGACAAGGATACCTCCGGCCTGATGGTGGCGGCCAAGCATGACGCCGCCCACACAGGCTTGAGCGAGCTGTTCGCCCGTCATGATATTCAACGTCGTTACCGGGCGCTGGTTTGGGGCCATGCCGCGCAAGCAACCGGCAGGATCGAGGGTAATATTGGCCGCGACCCCAATAACCGCAAAAAAATGGCCATCGTGGATCGCGGCGGCAAACCGGCGGTGACCCATTATGCCCTGGTGGAAGCCTATGGTTTGACCGCCAGCCTGATCGATTGCCGCCTGGAAACCGGACGGACGCATCAGATCAGGGTGCATATGTCCTCCCTTGGCCATCCCGTCCTGGGCGATCCGCTATATAGCCGCGCCCGGCGTGGCCGGAGCAGCGATTTGCCCGATGATCTGCGCCAGGCAATCGCCAATTTCAAGCGTCAGGCCCTGCATGCGGCGGAGTTGGGCTTCCGCCATCCCGTGGATGGCCGGGACTTGAATTTCCAGACCGAGCCACCACATGACATGCAGGCGCTGTTGGAGCTTTTCCGACAGTTCGGTAATGCCTGAATGGAGTGGGGGCGGGTGCCGCGATCCAGTGGTATCCGAATGGAATTTCTTGACATAACCCTTGTTTTTCAGTAACATAACGGCCTGCATCCAATCAGACCGTAACCAGGAATATAAGCAACGCGCCGGCGTGAACGGCGCACGGGTGAAGCAATGGTAGCGAGCAAGACGAAACCGAAAACTGCTAAATCCAACGCCAAGAAGGGCTCCGGAAAAGGCTCCGGGCGCGCGTCCGACGCCAAGATGCCGGAAACCGCCGTGATGGAGCCTGCCAAGGCGGAGGCAGCGCCTGCAAGCCGTGATGCCGGCCTTGGCCTGCCCCCGGCCCCGACGCCGGAGGCCAGCCTGTCGCGTTATCTGCAGGAAATCCGCAAATATCCCATGCTGCCCCATGAAGAGGAATACATGCTGGCCCAGGCCTGGCGGGAGCATGATGACCGCGAGGCGGCGCATAAAATGGTGACTTCGCATCTGCGTCTGGTGGCCAAGATCGCCATGGGTTACCGCGGTTATGGCCTGCCCGTGGCCGAATTGATCGCGGAAGGCAATATCGGCCTGATGCAGGCCGTTAAACGCTTCGAGCCGGAGCGCGGTTTCCGCCTTGCCACCTACGCGATGTGGTGGATCAGGGCCAATATTCAGGAATATATCCTGCGGTCGTGGTCCCTGGTGAAAATCGGCACCACGGCGGCGCAGAAAAAGCTGTTTTTCAAGCTGCGCAAGCTGAAAGGCCAGATCCAGGCTATTGACGAGGGCGATATGCGCCCCGATCAGGTGGAGAAAATCGCCACCGCCCTGAACGTGCCGGAAAAAGACGTGGTCTCCATGAACCGCCGCCTGGCCGCCCCCGACAATTCCCTGAACGCGCCCCTGCGGGCCGAGGGCGAGGGGGAATGGCAGGATTGGCTGGTTGATGACAGCACCGACCAGGAGACGGAGCTGGCGGAATCAGAGGAATTGAGCAAGCGCCGGGCCTTGTTGATGGGCGCCATGGAGAACCTGAACGAGCGCGAGCGCCATATCATTACCGAGCGCCGCCTGACCGACGATCCGAAAACCCTTGAGGAACTGTCCAACGATTTCAATAT
>CAYWYB010000060.1:0-20065 GCA_964462145.1 uncultured Rhodospirillaceae bacterium | reverse complement strand
CGGCGCTTCAAATAGCGCCCGCCCGCGGTATTTTCCTTCAAGTCCAAAGGCGCCACAACTTCGAGAAAATTCGTGCCCACGGGCAACAGCGCATTTTCCAGGCCATAAACGCCAACGGCGGGGTCATGAAAGCAGGTTTCCAGGCCCAAAACGTCCTTCAAATCATCCACCGCCGGGGCCAATTCCTCGGCTACCAGACAAATCTGCCGTAGTCGCAACATCACATCGTCCTCCTATCAATCGAGATCCAGTCCCGGTCGCCGCGTCATGGTTATTCTGGTTCTTTTAGTTGTCGCAGAAGCTGGGCGGCGGCAGCCTCGACCCCCAATTCACCCCGTTGCACCTGGGTGCAAAGATCATCCACATTGACACCGCTATCCTCGCGGATCAATCGCCGAACCCGCTGCGCCGTGGCATCGGCCAGCAAACGGCGCACCCGGCGTAGGGCACGAGCGACACGCTCTTCCTCCCCAACCGCTCCCTCCAGGGTTCCGGCGCGCGCCTCCACCGCATCGGCCAGGGCAGTGACCCCCTCGCCGTTGGTTGCCGTGGTGGATAGGACCGGCACCTCGGCCATGTCCGCCTCGCGCAGGGACAACATGCCTTTTAGCTGGCTGACAGTGCGTTCGGCCAAGGGCAGATCCGCCTTGTTGACCACGAGAATATTGGCGATTTCCAGGATTCCGGCCTTGATCGCCTGGACATCGTCACCAAGGCCAGGAGCGCAAATCACCACACGGACATCGGCGATTTCGGCAATTTCCACTTCCGACTGGCCGGCGCCGACGGTTTCCACCACGACGACATCCCGGCCGGCGGCATCCATCACATCAATCACCCGCGCCGCCATCGGCGACAGCCCGCCCAAATGGCCCCGCGCCGCCAGGGAGCGGACAAAGACGCCGGGATCGCGGGTATGCTCGCTCATCCTGATTCGATCACCCAGAATGGCACCGCCCGTCAGCGGACTGGATGGATCAACCGCGACCACCCCGACACTGCGTTCGCGGCGGCGCAATTCAACGATCAGGGCATTGACCAGGGTGGACTTTCCCGCACCAGGGGGGCCGGTAAAGCCGACGACGAGGGCACGTCCCAGATGAGGCTGTATGCCGGCCAGCAATTCGGCTGCTTGCGGTGTATCGTTTTCCACCGCCGTGATCGATTTGGCCAGCGCGATCGTCTGCCCGTCGAGAAGGCGTTGCAGCAAGCCATCCGGCGGGCTGGTGGTCTCCGCCATACTCAGGCCGCCGCCCGGGCCTCTTCGGCCAGGCGGGCAATCTCCTCGACGATCTGTTCCCTGGTACTGCCCGGATGAAAGATCGCGGCGACGCCGGCACCGTTCAATCCCTCGATATCCTGGTCCGGCACGATGCCGCCGACAACCACCCGGACATGCCCCAGACCGCTATCGCGCAAGGCCGCCATCAGGTCGGGCAACAGCAAATGATCGGTGGCCAGGGAAGACACACCAATGACGTCCACGTCTTCCTGGGTCGCCAGGGCTACGACGTCGGCGATGTCCTGCCAGGGGCCGGTATAAACCACCTCCATTCCCGCATCGCGCAAATAGGCCGCGACGATACGGCTGCCCCGGTCGTGGCCGTCAAAACCGATCTTGGTGACGAGTATACGGGCCGGCGCGCTCACGATGACCTACCAATGGCGCGGGCCGTGATGAAGAGATATCTGCTACTATAATACATGGCGAAATTTCTAAGCAGCATGCCGAAACAAGTCAACAGAGCCTTGGCGCGGCAAACTGATGCAGCGATAAGCTAGAGCCGTTCTTGGCTCAGACAATCTGTTTCCAGTAGCTATCCTTGCTGGCGATCAGGCCGTCACGCACGGTGTAGATATCGACGCCGCGCACATCATAGGCGCTGCCATCGGCGATATATGTCCCCGTGGCACGAAAGGTACCGATGATACGGCCCGGGGCATGATGGACCTCGGTCTCTGAAAAACGTACATCACGGACCACTTCGGCACGCGCTGCAATGGCCTGGCGTACTTCGTCGGCGCCACGGACGATCTGTCCATCCGGCGCATCCGGCCCCGTGGCCTGGACCCAGACGAAATCTTCCGTGACGCAGGCCAGAATGCCCTCGACATCGGCCCGGTTGAAGGCCTTGCCAAAACGGCGCAGCAGATCCATCGCCTCGTCTTCGGATTGACTTATGGATTGGCTCGTCGATTGGCTCATTGGTCGTCTCCTATTTACTGTTTCGGCCACAGGCCGCGCTCGGTGAAAACCCTCTTCAAGAGGACCGTCTCATCGCTCATGATACCATCAACGCCTAAATCCAACAGCCGCCGCATTTCCACTTCGTCATTGATGGTCCAGACATGCACCTTCAGCCCCAAACCGTGTGCGCGATCGACCAATCGCTGATCCACCACCGGCAGACCATAGTGGCGCACGGGCACTTGGGCCGCCTGCGCCTGGAAACTCCCAACAGGCAGCCCCAGGCTGGTCAAACGCAGGCGCAAAACCTCGCCCGGCCCCATGGAGGTGCATAGTTCAGTCCCCAGCGCCGCCCGCAAGGCGGCCAGGCGGCGGCCCGAAAAGCTGCCCACACAGACCCGCGCAAGTAAGTCGGGCCCGGTCAGGGCAGCAATCAGGGGTGCCATGGCAGCATCGGCCTTGGGGTCGATATTGATCCGCAGATCGGGCCAGGCCGCCAGTAGTTCATCGAAACGGGGAATGGGCTCGCGGCCATGCACCCTGGCCCGTGCGACCTCTGCCCAATCCAGTTCGGCGATACGCCCCCGCTGGTCGGTCACCCGGTCCAGTCGGTCATCGTGAAAGGCCACCAGAACGCCGTCGCGGGTGGCATGAACATCGGTCTCGATATAGCCATAGCCCAAATCCACGGCGTCCTGAAAGGCGGCCATGGTGTTCTCGGGATGCGCGGCGGCACTACCCCGGTGGGCGATGGCAACCGGCTGACCCGCATCCAGGTAAGGGTGCGGCTTCACCGGCTTGTCAACAATGTCATGCGCTGGGCCTCCTGCTCGGTGGACAATATATCCACCACCAAGAGATATTTCAGCCGAAATTCGAGCTTACGCGGCAGTCCTCAAGCAACCGACGCCTTCGCCGCCACTTCATCCTGCTCGACCCGCAACCGGCGCAACTCGTCACCTACCAGGGTCGGCATGGCGCACAATTCGCAGTCATTAGGCAAGGCGGCGGGTTCGAACGCATCGACGCCATGTTTCATGCGGATCTTGGCGATCTCGTTCACCTTTTCGACGAACCACTCACCGCGCGGCGGCCGCTCGTTGGCATAAGCCGTGCCTTCAACCGGGCTCCAGATCAGGGGGATCGGCGCGATGCCGCGTTCGCAGAGCCATTCGATGCCTTCGAAGAAACTTTCATCGGATTCACGGAAACAGCCGGTGACCAGATGGGTGCTAACCTTGCCCGGCCCATAGATCTCGGCCGCCATCTCCAATGCCTTCAACCAATGGTCCCGGCCCTGGTGCTCCGCCTTGCCTGGGCAATGCTTCTCGAACAGTTCCGCGTTCCAGACTTCCAGATTGTAGGCGACGGAATAGAAGCCCTGTTCCTTGTGCACCGCGATTGTATCCAGGTCCTCGGGCGCCGTGCGGATCACATTGACGGGGATCTCGTGGCGGCCCAAGGCTTCCTGCATGGCCTGGATGACACTGAGGATCATATCGCCCTCGCGGTCATTGACGGTGCCGTCCCGCTTGACCGTGCGTTTCAAAAAACCGCCGGTAAGCAGAATATGGCGCACGCAACCTTCATCAAAAGCGGCCCGGGTGGTGGCGACGATCTGATCATAGCTGCGCTTATTGAGCTGCAGGTCGTCCTTGGTCCAGCCCATGTTCGGCACGATGTTGCAGAAGTCGCAACCATTATCGTTGGCCCAGTACATGCAGAACGGCGAGTAATTCATTACCAGGCAATCCTGGCCCCGTTTTGGCGCCACGCGGCGCATGATGACATCGGGGGAGGCTTCCATGCTGTAGTAATTGGGGCGGGGAATGTGGCGGGCTTCCATGACAAACTTGCCGTCCCGTTTCAGCATCAGCTGCCCGTCTTCCACCGTGCACAGCCAGCGGGACTGCTTGTCCTCGCGCACCTGAATGGTGGTGTCCATGGGCAACACCAGTTCTTCGGGCAGATAGTATTCGTGTTCGCCGTGGTTCCAATCGAACAGCCAGCGGGACTGCTCGCGATAGATTTCATTGACCCCTTCCAGGGCTGATTTATCGAACTGCACGCCATCGGCCAACAGACTGCCCTTGACCCAAATCTCTTGCTCCAGACCTTTGGAGGTAGGCGCCAGACCGGGTTTGATAAAGGGGGCATTCTGCTGTTGCGCACCATGAATGCTGTCGTACCAGCTATTGTATTTGCTGTTGATATCAGCGAACGGATCCACCTTCCCCTTGGCGCTCCTTGCGATCATGTTCATAATTTTTCTCCTTGAAAAAAAATCAGGCCTCGTCCTGAAGTGAAATAGAAGCCTGGTAGCTGTAACGGTCCCCACGCAGGTAGAGATGCGATACCGCGACCGCTCGGCTGTCAGCCGCCGTGTAAACGTTTTCGACCATGAACATCGGCGCCCCGAATTCGACCTCAAGCAATTCATTCAAGTCGCGGTCGACGGTGGTGGCGACCACCCGTTGGTCCATGCGGGCCAGTGTGAATTCGCAGTCCTTGCGCATCACATCGACAAAACTGCGCACACCCGGCATGGTCTCGCGGGTGATGAAGGCAAACTCCTCGATCCGGCCATAGTTGACATGCAGCGAGATGGTTTCACCGTGCATCCGGCGTATGCGCCGCATGGTCCAAAGCGGGGTTTGTGCCGGGCAACCAAATGTCTCGGCCACCGACGCGGGCGCCGGCTCTGCGCCGATGCTTAGTACCTTTTGCTCGATATCCTTGTTTTCGCCACTTGCCGTATCCAGCCATTCGGCGAAATTATCGGACAGCTTGACCTCAATCCCCGTTGCATCGGGCCGCTTGGTCACGATGGTGCCAACGCCGCGCCGGCCCATCACCAGGCCTTCCGTGGCAAGCAGCTCGATCGCCTTACGTATGGTGATATTGCTGACGGAAAAAATCCGCTCTAACACCACTGCGGCCGGCAAAGTTTCACCTGTGCCGTACTCACCGCTGGAAATGCGGCGGCGCAATGTGTTTGCGACCTGCTGATATTGCGGAATGGTTCCGGCGATACTCATAATTCGGCCCTCTCAGTCCAGGTCGATCATTTTTCCGGGGTTCATGATATTTTCCGGATCAATAGCCTGCTTGATCAGCCGCATGACATCCACGGCATCGCCCAGTTCCTCGACCAGAAAGTGCTTCTTGCCCAGACCGATGCCATGTTCCCCGGTGCAGGTTCCATCCATGGCCAGGGCCCGGCGGATCATGCGAGCGTTCAGGTCTTCGGCCTCCCTCACCTCCGCCTCATTGTCCGCATCGATGACATAGATCAGATGAAAATTGCCATCGCCCACATGG
This sequence comes from uncultured Rhodospirillaceae bacterium, assembly GCA_964462145.1. Taxonomy (GTDB): domain Bacteria; phylum Pseudomonadota; class Alphaproteobacteria. The sequence goes on along the minus strand of CAYWYB010000060.1, from coordinate 14,556 downwards.
CCCAGCATGGGCGCGGGGAAGGAACAATTTTCCAGTTCCTTTTGCGTCTCGACAATGCATTCGGTCAGGCGCGATAGAGGCACGCAGACATCGGTGGCCCAAAGCTCGGCACCGTCACGCATGGCCTTGACCGCCGGAGCCGCATCGTGGCGGGCCTGCCACAAGGCATCACGTTTTTCCTGCTGGGTTTCCCAATTGAATTCGCCGCCACCGAACTCTGCGACAATCGCCGAGGTTACTTCAATCTGCTCCTCGACGGATTTCGGGCCGCCGTTGAATTCCATGAAAAGGGTCGGCCGCACGGGATAGTCAAAGCCTGAATAGTCATTGATCGCCTGTAACTGCACCTCGTCGATCAATTCGACCCGCGCAATGGGTACGCCGGCCTGTATGGTTTGCACCACGCTGTCGACGGCATCCTTGACGGTTGGGAAATTCACCACCGCCGCCGCGATCGTCTCGGGTATGGCGTGCAATTGCACCGTGACCTCGGTCATCACGCCCAGAATACCTTCCGAACCAACGAACAGCCTGGTCAGATCCAGGCCGGCGGACGATTTCTTGGCCCGGCGCGCGGTATCAATGATGCGGCCATCGGGCAGCACCACTTTGATGGCAATCACATTGTCCTTCATGGTGCCGTAACGAACGGCATTGGTGCCAGAGGCGCGGGTCCCCGTCATGCCGCCGATGGTGGCGTCCGCACCTGGGTCAACGGGAAAAAACATCCCCGTATCGCGAATATGTTCGTTCAACTGTTTCCGCGTCACGCCGGCCTGAACCGTGCAGCTGAAATCTTCAGGATAGACGGACAGGACCTGGTTCATTTGCCCCATGTCCATGCAAATGCCCCCCCTGCACCGCCTGGATATGACCTTCGACCGAGGTGCCGACGCCAAACGGTATCAGCGGCGTTTTCGATGCCGCGCAAATTTTGACGATTTCGGCCACTTCTTCCGTGCTCTGGGGGAAGACCACGGCATCGGGAAGCTCGGCGCCATGCCAGAATTCGTCCCGGCCATGCTGGGCCCTGACGGCCTCCGCCGTGGAAAACCGCTCCCCAATTAGATCGCCGATCGTCTCGTTTACCGAAACCGAAATTGACATGGTTCCCTCCTGCCTCGATCTGCGGGGCAATTTAATTTCGTATATATGTATACTATTAGACATTTTGAGTCAATGCCAGCGCATTTTGCCGCCACGCAGGCATGGACGCAGGCATGGTTTTGCTGGCATGGTGCCGGCAAGCAACGACACGAAATTTTGGCCTTATGGAGAACTGACGTGAGCTACGAAACAATCGAATTTGAAATGCGCGGCAGTGTCGCCTGGATAACGCTGAACCGGCCAAAATCCTTTAATTCCCTGAACCTGGCCATGGCCAAGGATTTGTGTGATCTGAGCATCAAGTTGGGCGAGGACAGGAACGTCCGCGCCGTGGTCATGACGGGCAGTGGCGAGGCGGCCTATTGCGCCGGCGGGGACATTCCCAGCTTTGCCGAGGATCTGGACAACCTGCCCGTGCTGCTGAAGGAAATGACCACCTATCTGCACATGGCGATCTCGCGCTTCGCGTGGATGCGGGCGCCGATGATCGCCGCCGTCAACGGCGTTGCCGCCGGTGCCGGTCTTAGCATGGTGGCCTGCACCGATCTGGCCATCGCCGTGGAAGGCGCCTCCTTCACTTCCGCCTATACCAAGATCGGCTTGTCGCCGGACGGCAGCTCAACCTACTACCTGCCCCGCGTCATCGGCACCCGCCGAGCGGCTGAGTTGTACATGACCAACCGGGTCCTGAATGCACAAGAGGCGTTGGAATGGGGCCTGATCAACAAAATCGTCCCGGCGGCGGATCTAGCATCTGAAGCTGAAAAACTGGCCAATCAACTGGCGGAGAGCGCCACGGAAGCCATGGGCGCGGTTAAGGAGATGTTGCTGACATCCACCACCGACAGCCTTGAATCTCAGATGGAGCGGGAAACTCGCAATATTTCCCGCCTGGGCGGTACCGCCGATGGCCGCGAGGGCATTGACGCCTTCCTCAACAAACGCAAGCCCACCTTCACGGGCAACTGATTTCAAAAGGGCAGCAAAGCATGATCTCCACCGACCCCCGCTACGAGCGCAAATTCGCCACCGTCAACGGCAAGCGCATGGCCTATGTGGACGAAGGCGAAGGCGACCCCATCGTCTTTCAGCACGGCAACCCCACCTCGTCCTATCTGTGGCGCAACATCATGCCCCACTGTGCCGGCCTGGGCCGCTTGATCGCCTGTGACCTGATCGGCATGGGCGATAGCGAGAAACTCGATAACCCAGGGCCCGACCGCTACACCTATTCAGAACAGCGCGACTATCTCTATGCCCTATGGGAACAAATCGGCGTCAGCGACAATGTGATTTTCGTAATCCACGACTGGGGTTCGGCCCTTGGTTTCGATTGGGCCAATCAGAACAGGGACAAGGTGCAGGGCATCGCCTATATGGAAGCAGTGGTGCGGACCATGAACTGGGCCGACTTCCCCGACAATGCCCGTGGCGTCTTTCAGGGCTTTCGCTCGGAAGCGGGCGAGAACATGGTTCTCGACAAGAACATATTCGTCGAACGAGTCCTGCCCGGCGCCATCATCCGGGATCTGACGGACGACGAAATGGCCCATTACCGCAAACCTTTTCTAGAGCCTGGCGAGGACCGCCGCCCCACCTTGACCTGGCCGCGCATGATCCCCATCGAGGGAGAGCCGCCGGAGGTTTGCCAGATCGTCGATAGTTTTGGCGCCTGGCTGTCGGAATGCGACCTGCCAAAATTATTCATCAACGCCGAGCCGGGCTCGCTTTTGATTGGCCCGCAGCGGGAATTCTGCCGTACCTGGCCGAACCAAACCGAAGTCACCGTCAAGGGCAGCCATTTCGTGCAAGAAGACAGTCCCGACGAAATCGGCCAGGCGGTGGCGGAATTCGTCAAAGGTATTCGCGGCTAGAGTGCTACAGGGGAGGTGAACATGCCGATCATCAATATTGACGATGTTGAAAAACAGCCGTTTCCAGGGGGGGCGACTTATCAGACCATTGTAGGCGATGACAAAGGCTCGACCCCGATCCGTCTGGGACTGCAGGTTTCGGAGCCAGGCTATTCCACCGGCACCCATTCCCATCCCTATATGGAAGTTATCACGGTCGTGGAGGGCACGGGGGAGGCATGGATCGAGGGCAAGGCCGGTGTGACACCCATTCAAGCCGGCGTTACCCTGGTGCTGCCGGCGGGTGTTAAGCATGGCTTTCGGGCCACGGGCACGGGGCCGCTAAAGACCTATGGGGTGCATGCCTCGGCTGACCGTATCGTTGATTTCCATCCCGAAGACGACGCCTAGGCCGTCTATCTCGCGGCGCGCACTTCGGCCAGCAGGCATAATATCTCGAACATCATGGTGGCGCCCACCAGGGCGGTATTGCCACTGGGATCAAAGGGCGGGGATACTTCCACCACGTCGCCGCCCACCAGATTCAGGCCCGACAGGCCGCGCAGCATCAATTGCGCCTCAAGAGTGCTAAAGCCACCGACCTCCGGCGTGCCCGTGCCCGGCGCATAAACCGGGTCCAGGCCGTCCACATCAAAACTGACATAGGCCGGGCCGTCACCGATCACCCGTTGCGCCTCGGCGATTACACCGGCCACGCCGAGTTCATGAAACTCCTCGATATAAATAACCCGCATGCCCTGCTCATGGCTGAAGGCCCACTGATCCAGCTCGTTGACCGAGCCCCGGATACCGATCTGGATACATCGTTTGGGATCAAGCAGGCCCTCTTCGACCGCCCGTCTGAAAGGTACGCCATGGTGCAGTTTAGAGCCGAGATAGTCATCACCGGTATCGCAATGGGCATCAAAATGGATCAAGCCCAGGGGCCGGTCCTTGGCGATGGCGCGCAGGATCGGCAGGGTTATGGCATGATCACCGCCCGCCGACAGCGGCGTTATGCCCTGTGCATGCACCTGTTCGTAAAAGGCGGCGATTTCGTCCAGGGCGCCCTTCAGCTCGAACGGTTTTTCGATCCAGGCATCACCCAGATCAGCCACCATGCATAGATCATGGGGCGCGATCCCCGTGGCCTGATTGATCTTGCGGATCAAGCTGGATTGATTGCGGATCTCGCGCGGGCCATGGCGGGCGCCTGGCCGGTTGGTCACGCCGCCATCGTAGGGCACCCCGATCAAGCCGATCTCGACTCCGTCCCAACCGCCCTGATCGAGGCTCCGATACGGTGTCCGCATGAAGCTGGCCAGGCCCGTATAACGGGGCCGGACCATGGGGTCCGTCTTTGCGGGGTCGTCGTTCGACGCCACGTCGACAGGAACCTAGCGTGCCAGGAGCACCGGCAGCGAGGAAGCGCCGATGATATCCCGTGTCGCGCCGCCAAAGATCATCTGGCGCAAACGGCTGTTGGTGAAGGCGCCCTTTAACAACAGGTCGCCCCCCGCCTTGGCGGCTTCATCCACCATGGCCTCGCCAATGCTGCGCCGCCCCGGCGCCGCCGTCATGGTCGTGGTTTCAACGCCGTTGCGGGTCAGATGCCGGGCCACGTCCTCGGCCGATGGGCCGGGCACAAAGCCGCCCTCGACAGTCAGCACGGTAACCCGTTCGGCATCACGCACGAACGGCATTGCAACAGCCATGGTCCGCGCCGTTTCGGTGGCGCCATTCCAGGCGATGACCACATGCTGGCCCACATTATCCGGTGCCGTCGACGGGGTCAGAAGTATGGGCCGCCCGCTTTCGAACAGGCCTGCTTCCAAGGTCGCCTTCCAGTCCACGGAGGTGCCGGATTCGCTGCGCCCCATGACGATCATATTGAACAGTCGGCCATAGTCGCCGACGATCTCGCTTTCCACGCCCTCGCCCTCGCGCCAACTGCAAGAGGCGCTGTCGGAAGCGGTGCCGATATCGCGGTATGGTATATCCGCGGCCTTCACCACCCGGTCAAAGCGCTGATGCGCCGAGGCGGCGAATTGTTTTGATTCATCCGTTAATCGCGCCAATGATTCAGACGGAAAAACGACCCCCTCACCAGCAATAATTTGCGGTGTGCGCCAGGCATGCAAACCCTCCACATGACTGGCATAACGTTTTGCGACCAACAGGGCCGTTCTTAAAGCAGCCTCCGCCCGGTCATCGTCACAGAAGGGAACCAGGATAGTACGCATGCGAGCCTCCCCAATTTGTTATTATTTAAGAACTACGACTCATCTTATGTCCATACTGCCAAGAATAGCGAAGCATTGGAACCGGCAAAGTTTCATCTGCAACCATAGACATCGCTATTTTAGTGCGGCGGCCCCCGCCGCCAAATCGGCAATCACCTCCCATTGTTTCTGCGCCACCGCCTCTTTTGGCGCAATCCAGCTACCGCCGACGCAACGAACATTACCCAGAGCCAGATAATCGCCGGCATTGTGCAGGCTGATCCCGCCCGTAGGACAAAAGATAAGGCTGGCGAAGGGACCGGCAAGGGCTTTTAACGTCGCCGGCCCGCCCATGGCCTCGGCGGGAAAGAATTTTAGATAGCGCAAACCGGCGCGCTGGGCCGCCATGGCCTCGGATGCGGTGGCGATGCCAGGCAAGAAGGCCATCTCGGGCATGCCGGCGGCAGCCTCAACCAAATCCGGCGCAAAGCCGGGAGAAACCGCGAAGCGGGCACCCGCGGCGCGCGCCTTGGCCAGATCATCGGCGCTGGTCACGGTGCCGACACCGGGCACGGCATCGGGCACCGCGCCCGCGATGGCTGCAATAGCGGCCAGGGCGGCATCGCTGCGCAAGGTGATCTCCAAGGCCCGCAGACCGCCGCGCACCAGGGCCTGGGCCAGGGGCACGGCGTCTTCCACTCTTTCAATGGTCAGCACCGGAATAACCGGCGCCAGCCCCATGACCTGCTCAATTGTCATCTCAGTCATCAATTATAGCCGCCTTCGATTGCTTGCAGTTTGCTCCGATACTATAGTCCCGCCGGCATGACAGACGAGTTGAAAATCGCCGCGATCGGCGAATGTATGATCGAATTGAGTAGCCGCCCGGATGGCGGCCTGGCGCTGGCTTATGGCGGCGATACCTTGAACACGGCGGTCTATCTGGCGAGGTTGTCGCAGGACGATGCGATCAGTGTCGATTATCTGACCGCCTTGGGCGATGATCCCTATTCAGACGAGATGTTGGCGTTCTGGCAACGGGAAGGCATTGGCACCGACAAAGTGGTCCGCCTGCCCGGACGCCTGCCGGGCCTTTATACCAGCCGCACGGACCAAGGGGGCGAGCGCAGCTTTCATTACTGGCGTAGCGCCGCCGCTGCCCGCGAGATGATGGCGGGGGAGAACGGCAAACATCTAGCCGAGGCGCTGTGTGAATACGATCTGATCTATCTTTCAGGCATCACCCTGTCGATCCTGAATGTCGCCGACCGGGCCAAATTGCTTGGCGCCCTGGATGAGGCGGCAGCCGGTGGCGCCCGCATCGCATTTGATTGCAATTACCGGCCCCGGGGCTGGCCCGATGAACGCGCCGCACGGCGCGCCATGGACGAGATGTATCGGCGCAGCCATGTCGCCTTGCCCAGCCTGGATGACGAATGCGCGCTACACGGCCCCATGGATTTGGCGGCGGCGGCCCAACGCATCGCGGATTTGGGCGTGGGTGAAATTTGCCTCAAGGACGGCGAGGCCGGCTGTATGCAACGCCTTGGGCATGAAGCTCAAATGATTGCGGCGCGGCAGGATATCATCGCCGTCGACACGACCGCCGCAGGCGATAGCTTCAACGCCGCCTATCTTTATCACCGCCTACGCGGCGGCACGGCGGAGACGGCGGTGCAAGCCGGCCATCGCCTGGCCGCGGCGGTAATTCAACATCCCGGCGCGGTGATCCCCAACGATGCCATGCCGGAAGGAGTCTATAGTTCATGAGTGATGCCCTTGAAGGCACCGCCGGACGGCGGCGGATCTATCTGATGCGCCACGGTGAGGTGCGATATTTCGATGCGGACGGCAAGGCCGTACACCCGAAGTTCGTGGATCTGACAGAGCGCGGCCAGCGCCAGGCGGCGGCCATGGGAGAGCTGCTCTCGGATGTACCCTTTGACCGTGCTCTGTGCACGGGCCTGCCACGCACCATGCAAACAGCCCAAGGGGTACTGGCGGGACGTGATTTGAAACTGGAAGATATTCCCGCCCTGAAGGAAATTCGCTCCGGCCCCATGGGTGATAGGTCGCAGGCGGAGATTGATGCCGAGTTCGTCTTCGGCATGGATGGCGCACACGAGCCCGGCGCGCGCTTTGCCGGCGGCGATGTTTTTGCGGAATTCTATGACCGTGTCACCTCTGCTCTGGAGGCCTTGTTGCGGGAACCGGGCTGGCGCAATCTGTTACTGGTCGCCCATGACGGTACCAACCGGATGCTGCTGGGCTGGGCCAGCTACGGCGGCCTGGCCTCGGTCCGTGCTTTCGAGCAGGATCCCGGCTGTCTGAATGTAATCGACGCGGATGTCAGCAACGGCGAAATTCTGCGCCGGGTGCTCAAATTGTCCAATCTGACGCCGATTAATCATTCCAAACTGGGCAATAATTTGACCAGTATGGAACAGGTCTTCGATTATCGCCGGCAGGTCCTGGCTGCTACCAACAGGCCATGAAGGAAAGAGACGAACAATGCGCTTTATCCATATGACGGATTTGCACATCACGGCCAAGGATCAGCCGCTGTACGGTCTGTCGCCGCACGCCCGCCTGCATGCCGCGATCGAATGCATCAACCGGGACTTTGATGACGTCGCCTTCGTGGCGATGACCGGCGATCTGGCCAACCGGGGCGAGGTGGCGGAATACGAGGCCTTGCGCGAGATCCTGGGCGAATTGGATATGCCGCATTATTTGCTGATGGGCAATCACGACCGCCGGGTCGCCTTCCGACAGGTCTTTGACGACGTGCCCGTCGACAACAATGGCTTCGTGCAATACGCCTTCACGGTGGAAGACAACCATTTCATCGTTATGGACACCCTGGACGAAGGCAAAGTGACGGGACTGCTTTGCCAGCAAAGGCTGGATTGGCTGGCCGGGGAACTGGAAAGTCATAGCGGCGAAAGCATTTATTTATTTCTACATCACCCGCCCCTGCGCATATCGGGAGGCAAGACGTTGGCGCAAATGGCCCAGGGCCGGGTCAAGCATGTCTTCTTCGGCCATGTGCACCGGCCCCTACACGGCAGTTGGATGGGCATTCCCATATCCAGCCAGCATTCAACGGTGCATCAGTTCGTCTATAAATTCGGCGACCCGGTTACCCAGGGCGTGCACGAACCACCCACCTTCGCCGCCGTCAACATGGTCGCCGGCAATGTAATGATCATTCCCCACGCCTATCTCGACGACAGCCCCCGCTTCGTTATGCGCAACAAGGAGGCCGCCCGCGCCGCCTCACCGGAAGAGCTGCCGCCCCTGCCCTAACGTCTCGGCGCGATACTTGCTGTCAGAAATTCGCCGTGGCCACGCGCGCCGGTGGGAAGCACACGGTTGCCACGGTACCCTTGCCCAGTTCGCTATCTAACCACAGGCTGCCGCCATGGCTTTCCGCCAAACGTTTGGTGATGGCAAGTCCCAGGCCGGTACCTTCCTCCGAGCTGGTGAGAGCGCTTTCCAGACGGATAAACGGCTCCTGTACGCGCACGATGTCTTCATCGCTCATACCATCGCCCGCATCGGCGACGTTGATACGCATATCGCCGTCTTCGCCGATCTCTACCTCCAGCGTCACAAGGCTGCCGTTACGGGTAAATTTGACCGCATTGGAAAGTAGATTCAAAATCATCTGCCGCGTTTGCCGCTCATCGGCGACCAGGCGCAAGTCCGGCTCACTGGTCCGCAGCTCCAATTGAACAGCCTTTTCCTTCGCCCGGCTATTGAGCAATCGGATGCAATCCGCCACCACGATCGCTACGTCAAAGACCCGCTCGTCACGTTCAAGCTGGCCCGCCTCGATACGGGAGAAATCAAGAATATCCGAGATCAACGCCAGCAGATGCGCGCCGCTTTGATGGATATCGTTGGCGTAATCCAAATAGCGCGCATCGCCCAGGGGACCGAATAGCTGTTGCTGCATAATCTCGGAGAAGCCGATGATTGCATTCAGTGGTGTACGCAGTTCGTGCGAGAAATGAGCCAGAAATTCAGATTTGGCCCGGTTGGCGTGTTCCGCCTCTTCCTTGGCCACGACCACCGCGACCTCCGCCTCCTTGCGCTGCGATATATCCACGATCGAAATCTGCACCGCCGGGCGGCCAAGCCAAAGTACGGGCTGCGACAGATGGTCAATCCAGATGCCATGGCCGTCCTTGTGTCTCACTTGTAAATCATAATGCGCTGTCACATCTTCGCCGCGCAAACGGGCGGCACGGCGCTCGTTCACTAGGTTCCGATATTCCGGCATGACGAAATCATCGATCGGGTGGCCGACTACATCCTTTGGCGAGCAGCCGAGCAGCTGGGCAAAGGCGCCGTTCACGAACGCGATCGAATCATCTTGTATGATGCCAATGCCCTGCAGTGATCCTTCCGTCAGACTGCGGTAGCGTTCCTCGCTCTCCCGCAACGCCTTTTCCGCCTTTCGGCGTTCGGTGATTTCCAATAGGACCAGAACGGTTTCACCGCCCGGCAGGCGCTGTTCATGCTGCAAAAAGGAACGCCCGCCCAAACGTTCGGTTTCCGTGGGGCCCGACGGGTTGGCATGCTCGGCCAGGCGCCATTTCAACCAAGCTTCCTTTTCAAGGTCGCTAAACGGCACCACGCCGGAATCCGCCAGGGCTCGCAGTATGGTTTCGAAAGTTGTGCCGGGCACCAATATATCGGCACAGGGTTCAACCAGTTCACGGTAGAAATCATTGCAGACAACAAGCCGGTCATCGGCATCGTAAAGTGCGATGGCACCGCCCATGCCCTGCACCGCCGCGCTCAACATATTTTCGGTTGCCAGGGCTTTTTCCCGACGCGCGATTTCTTCCGTGACATCGCGCGATGTGCCACGATAGCCGGCGAAGGTACCATCGCTGTCAAAGATCGGATAACCCGTGGTTCGGATCACCAGGCCATTGCCATCACGGTCCCTGGCATCGTATTCGAAATCGCGAAACGGTCGCCGGTTCAACAGATCGTCCCGATGCTTCCGCCAGTGAGGATCATTGTCCGGATCGGCCGCCGCCAAACCCCAGCGGGTAAAACCCAAACGGCCAGAGGAATTATATTTGTCATCAGGCGTTTTTCCCAACGGGCTATAGATAAAGCGTAGATCCGCATCCTGGTCCCAAAACCATTCACCCGACGCCTCGGCATATTGCGTCAACTTGTCTTTCGTCGCCTCCAGATCCGCCATGGCCCGCCGTAAGCCGTCATGTTGATGCAACAAATACCCCAGCCCCATGGTCAGAGCCGTAAAACCGACCGCTAATAGCGGCACTTTCAAAGCAAAGTCAGGCGTAAGCCGAAGACCAGGTACTGCAAAGGCCCAGAGTAAACTGGCGGTACCAAGGGCGAGGCCCAACAATAGGCAATAGGGCAGAATGTTTCGATCCGTACGCTCGGGCTTCAACCGGTGGGCAAGGATGCCAAGCAGAGCCGCCGTAATGATCAGGCCGGTTCCCGCCAGCGCACCAGCGCCGCCCAGATATAGACGATACGCGCCCGCCAAGCCGGCCGCCACCAGCGCCGCTAGCCAGCCGCCGAACGGCGCGGCCAATGCCACCACGACATGGCGGCCATCAATAAAAACACCCGGCGCCAAATGTATCGGCATCATCATGCCCAGCAGCGCGATGGCGCCGAACCAAACCCCGATGACCGCGGAGACCGCCGCGGTTCGGTCCGCCGGCAGCCATCGCCGCAGGGCCGCATAGACGAATGTCAAACAGATGAGGAGCGCCAGATTGACGACTAAATCCGCTCCCAAACCATCCAATTTCGACATGCCGTCATTCCATTGCTGTAGCGGCGGGCGCCACGCTTACACGTGTGACGAGAGATGGTTTTAGCGCCTAAATATTGCCTTTAGGTTAAATGACTACAACAAAGGTTTTCATATCCATATGACTATGAGGTGCGGTTTGCCCGGTCAAAATGGTTAGGCTTCAGTCCAGCTCCAGCATCACCTTGATCTGCAGGTTTGGCTGTTTCAGGTCTTCAAAGGCGGTTGGAAACTCCGTCAGGTCGACCTTATCGCTGACCAATGGCCCCGTATCGATGCGGCCCTCGCCCAGCAGATGCACGACCGACGCGAAGTCATCCTGGCGATAAACATAGGCGAATGAAATATCCAGCTCCTTGACCAGCGCCTTGGTAGGGAACAGATGATCCCCCGCCATGCACAGACCGACGACCACGATCTGGGCGTTGGGAGCGGCATAATCGATCACCAGTTGCAGGCTGCCGGGTACGCCAACGCAATCGAACACCACGCGCGGCGGTCCGCCGCCGGCGGCGGCGGCTTGTTCGGGAACATCGCCGGCGGAGGCATCGACAATCGCCGTGGCGCCCAATGCCAATGACCGCTGCGCCCGCGCCGGCACCAGGTCCGAGACGACAATGTGTTGGGCGCCAAAAAACCGGCACCACATGGCCACGGTCAAACCAACCGGACCGGCACCGACGATCAGCACCCGATCACCGGGTTTCAGGTTGGCCCGCCGAACCGCGTTGAAGCCGACCGCGAGGGGCTCCACCAGGGCCCCTTCACGGAAGCTGACCTGGTCGGGCAATCGAATGGTTTCGTATGCGCCGACCCGACAATATTCCGCATAGGCGCCCGGCAGGTCAGCGGTCGCGCGGCTAATCACATTGGGACAGCGATAGCCCAGGCCGGCCTGACACGCCGGACATTCACCGCAACCGATCCAGGGCAGCGCGGTGACCCTGTCGCCCGGATGCCAATGCTGCTTAGCCTCCTGTCCGGCTTCCATGACCTCGCCGGCGAATTCGTGGCCCATGACGCAGCCCGGATGCATCATTCGCCAACCCACGTTGGGATCTTTGTTTTCGGACATATGCAGGTCGGTACCGCAAATGCCGCAGGCCCCGACTTTTAAAATCAGATCCGACGGGCCCGGTTCCGGATCAGGAATATTCTCGATCGCCAGGGGGGAGCCGATTTCCTGGATTACCGCCGCTTTCATTTCTTCACCCTTTCCATTGCGCTGCCTCCGTCTAAAGAGTTTAAAGCGGATCGACCATTGGCTGACCGCCCGCATCATTCTCGTTGTTGTCGCCCACCGATACATCCGGCGTGGCATAACTGGCAAAACTTTCGGGCAAGGCGCCGCCCCAATAAACGCCCGTGCCGCGTTCTTCCTCATTCCAGACAATGGGCTGAAAATCGGGGGCAAAGACCAGATAGCCGCCCGAATAGACCTCGACCCGATTGCCGCCGGGCTCATAGGAATACAGGTAAAAAGCCTGGGAATTGTTATGTTTGGCTGGACCGGTTTCGATAAAAATGCCGTTCTCACTCAGGATATCGGCGGCGCGCAGTACGTCCTCGCGATTATCCAGCCAGAAGGAAACATGGTGCAGGCGGCCCTGCGCCCCCTTGGCATCGGCCACATAGGCCAGTTCATGATGCACCGCCGTCGTGCTCATCCAGGAGCCGACTTCGAAAGCACCGTCCTGATAGACCACCTGTTCACGCAACCGCAGACCCAAGAGCCCGGCCACGAATTCACGGTTCGGCGCAACCTCCCTGGTCAGCATCGCCAGGTGATCCAGGCGGCGCACGCCGGCACCCCGGCCGGTATAGCGCATGGGCAGGTTTTTCAGCGCCGAACGCTTGTCGGCGGGGGCCGCGTAACGGTCCTCTTCGTAATAGACCTCCATCAGATGGCCGTCGGGGTCGCGAAAGCGATAACAGCGGCCGTGGCCGAAGTCGCCATTGGACCAGCCAATGCCAAGGCCGGTCGCCTCGATCGCCCTGGCGCGCCGTTCCAGCGCCGCTTCACTGACGGCGCGCCAGGCGACATGGCCGATGCCCGGCGCCGGCGCCTCGGTCAATTTGAAAGAGGTTGCCGCGTAATCACCATAGCCCCGAAGATAAACGGATTGGCCTTCGGCATGCACCACTTCCAGGCCCAAAAGATCGGTGAAATACCAAAGGCTTTCCGTTGGCTTCGGCGTCAGCAACTCCAAATGACCGAGATGCGCGATGTCCTGTAGCGGCTCGGTATTTTCTACCATCTCCCGTTCCCCCGGATTTATCCCCGTCTGACGCTAAATATCTCACGGCGCAGCAGTCCATCATTGATGACGCGGATTTTTTCCCGCTGCCCGGCCTGACGCTCGGCCAGACCGGCCTCGCCAAATAAATCCAATAGCGCCTCAACCTCTGCTGCTACCGCCGCCATCAGGCGGCGGTAGGTATCGGCGAAATCTTCCGTCACATCCCGGGCCTGGTCAACAACCCATCCGGTTTGAGCCAACAGAGCGGCATAGTCCAGATCCGTTTCGATGAACGGCGGGCCGTTCTCTACAGCGCGCTGATAGTCCGTTTCGCCAAGGCCGGGCGAGACAGAGATTACCGAAAACACCATGCGGCCATCCGGACGCAGAAGCCGATGGCAGGATTGCAGGACCGCTACCTTATCGGGCAGACAGCACAGAACGTCCGAGTGGCTGATGGCATCAAAACCATTATCACGGAAGGGCAACGCACTGCCGCTGGCTACCGAAAAGCTGCAATTATCTCCCAGCCCATCATCATCGGCACGCCGGGCTGCGATACGAAGGCCGTCAAAAGGCAAGTCGGTCAACATCGCATTGCAGCCGTTCGTCCCGGCCCAATAGAGTGCCGGCCAGCCGGAGCCCGAGCCTATATCCAGAAGATCCACCCCCGCGCGCAATCCCATCAAGACGGCAATTTCGTCGGCCTCCTCTCTGGTCGTATAGGAGGTGCCGCCGCAATCACAGCCGCAGACGCTGCGCTCCACCAGCTGCATGATGGGAAGCTGGGAGCGTTGATAGATCTCGGCGAAACGTTCTGTCTGGGCTTGTTCTTTCGCGCTTGGGCTCATGCCGCCATATTAGCGTGTAACCATCTTCAGGGCATCCTCGGCGAATTTTTTCGCGCCTTTGCCGCCGCCCTGTTTCAGCTTCGCCATGTCGAAGGGAATTTTGGTGCCCTTCTGACAGGCCGGGCGTTCGGCCAGGCGGTCCATCCAGGCCTGCAAATTCGGCAGGCCATCGACATCCACGCCGGACCATTTATGGGTCCGCACCCAGCACCAGTTGGCGATATCGGCGATGGAATAACCGCCGGCCAGATATTCCTTGCCGTCCAGGCCCCGCTCCAACACTTCGAACAGGCGGCGGGTTTCCTTTTGATAGCGGTCGATCGCCGGTTGGATCTTCTCCGGGAAATACCGGTAGAACACATTCGCCTGGCCCATCATGGGGCCGATACCGCCCATCTGGAACATCAGCCATTGCATGACAACGCTGCGGCCCTTGGGGTCGGCGGGCAGCAGACGGCCGGTCTTCTC
>CAYWYB010000059.1:0-20196 GCA_964462145.1 uncultured Rhodospirillaceae bacterium | reverse complement strand
AACAATATGTTGATGATTTTTCAGGAACCCATGACGGCGCTCAACCCCCTGGATGTGGTCGAACAGCAGGTAGGCAAAGTGCTGGCCCTGCACAAAAATATGAACCCCGCCCAGGTCCGCGAACGCATCCTGGAACTGTTGCATCTGGTCGGTATTCAGGAGCCGGAGAAACGCCTGGGCGCCTATCCGCATCAGCTATCGGGCGGGCAGCGCCAACGGGTGATGATCGCCATGGCCCTGGCCAATGAGCCGGAGATCCTGATCGCCGATGAACCCACCACCGCCCTGGATGTGACCATTCAGGCGCAGATCTTGGCCCTATTGAAGGAGCTGCAGGCCAAGCTGGGCATGGCAATGATCCTGATCACGCACGATCTGGGCGTGGTCCGGCACATGGCCGATCGGGTCGCGGTGATGACCGGTGGCGAGATCGTCGAACAGGCGCCGGTTGAAGACATCTTCAATCACCCTCAACATGATTACACACTGCATCTGTTGTCGGCCGAGCCCAAGGGCAAACCGGCCTCTCCCCCCGCCGATGCCGCCACCGTGGTCACGGCGGAAAATCTGAAGGTCTGGTTCCCTATCAAGGCAGGGGTCTTTCGCCGTACCGTCGATCACGTGCGCGCGGTGGACGAGATCAGTCTGGAGGTTCGCGAGGGCCATACCGTGGGCGTGGTGGGGGAAAGCGGCTCGGGCAAGACCACGTTGGGCCTGGCGCTGCTGCGCCTGATCTCCAGCCAGGGCGCCATCAGCTTCGAGGGCCAGCGCATCGAAGATCTTGGCGGCAAAGTCCTGCGGCCATTGCGAAGGCAGATGCAAGTCGTTTTCCAGGATCCGTTCTCGTCATTAAGCCCGCGTATGTCCATCGCCCAGATTATCGAGGAAGGCCTGCTGGTCCACGGCGAAGGCGGCGGCTATGACGAGCGGCGGGAGTTGATCGCCAACACGCTGCGGGAGGTCGGCCTGGAGCCAGGCGCCATGGACCGCTTCCCCCACGAATTCTCCGGCGGGCAGCGCCAGCGCGTGGCCATCGCCCGCGCCATGGTCCTGCAGCCGCGCTTCGTTGTGCTGGACGAGCCGACCTCGGCCCTGGATGTTTCCGTGCAGGCGCAGATCGTCGATCTGTTGCGCGATTTGCAACAGCGCCACCGCCTGGCCTATCTGTTCATCTCCCATGATCTGAAGGTTGTCCGGGCCCTGGCGGACGAAGTCATCGTCCTGCGCGACGGCAAGGTAATGGAACAGGGCGCGGCACAACAAATTTTCGACGACCCGCAAACCGATTACACCAAGGCCCTGATGGCCGCTGCCTTTAAGCTCGAAGCCACCGAGACCGGCGCGGTTTCGATCTAAGGCCTCACCATTTATGACCTAAGCACGCACTTCCAAATCATCCGTCATCTGCTGCAGCCGCCGAACCAGATGATTGACTACCGTCTTCATGACCGGGTCCGCCGCGTTCAGGCGCTCGAGAAACTCCTTGCGCGGAATCTCCAGGACCTCGGTGGGCTCGGTGGCAATGGCCTCCGCGCCATGCGGGCGGCCCTCCAACAAGGCCAGTTCGCCAAACACGTCGCCGACCTTTACGGTCGTCAATTTGCTGGGACTATCGCTAAACGTACCGACGCGAATTTCCACGGCGCCACTACTTAAGATATAGACCCATTCCGCCGGCGAGCGTTCGTCAAAGATCACTTGGTTGGCCGCGAAGGTCTTTTTCTTGAAAATCGGATTGTCACTCAATTTGGAGCTCCTATTAGCGCTCGATGATATTAGCAGAGTAACGGGCGAGTGTTCACCATGCAACGCAATCGGTCCGGATGAAACATCGCGGGTTTCTGTCCGCTCTCACGTCATAATGGGCAAGGGGCAGCCGTCAGGATCTTGCCACCCGCCTTTATCTCTATCCTGATCTGTCTCTTATAGGACGCGACTTTGGCTAACAATCCGCGATCTCCCGGACAAAGATCGGCGGCGATCTCGGTGCGCTTCATGGCGCTCAACGAACGGATCAGGGATATATGCCGTTCATTCGAAAGCTGAAAGGAAAGCGTAAAATCGTCACCAGCGTCGAGCTGGCTGGCGTCGATTTCCCAGCTCTTCTCGGGCCTGGCGCTTTCGCCGTGGGCCAGCAGCAGCGCCGCAGCCGCCGCGCGCTCCTTCGCCGGCATATCCGGTGCCCGCAAATAGACCGCAAGCACGACGATCGCCAGCAATAACAGGGTCGAAGTGACGATGATGCCGATCTTGTTGACCTGCGAGAACCGTAGCCCATCCAGACCCAGCAACCGCAACAGCCGGGAAGAAGCCTTGCGCCTCTCAGCGGTTTTGCGCCGCGCACGGCGAGCCGCTTTTGCCTTGCCTGCCTGTTTCGCCTCTTTTGGCGCGGCGGCCGCCCGCTTGCCTTCTTCCTTCAATTGCCGCAGCAGCGCCAGAACCCGCAAGCGGATCGGCTCGATATCGTCCGCTTGCGCATCGGCGGCGACAATAGCCGCCAAACGCCGCTCGTAATCCGCCAGCCGTTCTTGCTCATCCGCATGGACCAGCAGTTGCTTCAACGCCAAACGGGTGCCGCGCGCCAAGGCGTCCACGCTATGGGCCTGCCCGATCATGGCAAGCAAACCGTTTTCCGGATCTTCGAAAAGCACCTCCCAATCATCGGCACTGTGCGGGGCGTGCGCCTGATCGTCAGTGGATTTAGACTGCTTTTCCGATTTTTCCGCCATCAACGCTACTAATCGCTCTTGATCGTTGCGTACAGTGAGTAGACCCTTCCTAGCTTCCGCAAATTCAGCGTTAACGCAACCCCGTGATCATTTCGACAAACCGGACATCACGGCAACCGCCTGCAAATTGGCAGACACCAGACAACAACCCACGCATGGATTTCTTTACAGCGGACCACTACACTCTGCGCCATGAGCAGGGGAACTCAGCGGAAACTGGCGGCGATCGTGTCCGCCGATGTCGTCGGATATTCGCGCCTGATGGGCGTGGACGAAACCGGCACGCTGCAACGCTTGAAAGCGCACCGCGCAAATCTGATCGACAAATTGATCGAGACACACGGTGGACGCATCGTGAAGACGACGGGCGATGGCCTATTGCTGGAATTTCCTTCGGTTGTTGCTGCCGTGGAATGCGTCGTCGCGGTTCAGGAAGGCATGATTGAGCGCAATGCCGATGTTTCGCAAGATGAGGCGATTCGCTTCCGGATTGGTGTTCATCTTGGGGATGTAATTGTCGAGGGTGACGACATATTTGGCGAAGGTGTCAACATCGCCGCCCGGCTTCAGGAGATTGGCGAAGCTGACGGCGTGACGATTTCAAGCAATGCGCATGACAGTGTCGACCGCCGCATCAAAGCCGGGTTCGTCGATGGCGGCGACCAGGAACTGAAAAACATCGCGCGTCCTGTGCGTGTCTGGCAGTGGTCAAGCAATGCCAAGAAAACAGCAGCGCCAAGCGACGCCAAGCCATCGCCGGCCCCTGATAAACCGTCCATTGCCGTACTGCCGTTCAACAATATGTCGGGCGACCCCGAACAGGAATTCTTCGCCGACGGTATGGCGGAAGATATCATCACCGGTCTCTCCCAATTTGGCTCGCTACTGGTCATTGCCCGCAATTCGACATTCAGCTTCAAGGGGCAATCGATCGACGTGAAGCAGGTGGCTGAAACATTGGCCGTTCGTTACGTTCTGGAAGGAAGCATTCGCAAGGGCGGCGACCGCATCCGGGTAACCGCGCAGTTGATTGACGCCGATAGCGGCAACCATATTTGGGCCGAGCGCTTCGATCGAGATGTTTCCGATATCTTTGCTGTTCAGGATGAAGTTACCGGCGCCATCATTGCCGCCATCGCACCCGAAATTGATCAGTTCGAAATCGATAGGTCGCGGCGCAAATCGCCGGCGGAGTTCAGCGCCTGGGACTTATATCAAAAGGGCTTGGCGGCATACCATAGCTCGGAGCCGGCGGACTTTATCTCGTCCATCGACACCTTCGATCAGGCCACGCAATTGGACCCGGAATTTGCGCTCGCCTGGGCAATGGGCGCGCTGGCCAGAACGCAGTATGCGTTGAATGGACAGCCGGAGGACCGGGATGGGCTGATCCGCGAGGCACGAGATAAAGTACAAACCGCGTTGCGCCTAAGCCCGCGTGATCCGCTTTGCGTCCTGGCGGATGGCACCGTGCATAGTTACGACCGTGAACATCAAATTGGCATCGCCAAACTTCAGGACGCCATAAAGCTCAACCCCAACCTCGCGCTGGCCTATCTCTTGCTGGGCCAGGCCAGGGATGCCGCCGGCCAATACGAAAATGTTATCGCGGCCACCGACGAATTTATCCGGCTCAGTCCCCGTGACGTCGACATTGGCATGGTGCTGACCATGCGGGCCTATGCGCTTCTTCACCTGCATCGTTACGACGAGGCCGTCGAGACGGCATACCGATCGATGCACACCCCCAATCCCACCAGCTGGGCGTTCGTTTGTTACTGCGTCTGTTTATTCCATCACGGCCGCAGGGAGGAGGCGCAGTTGGCGCTCGACGATGTCTACGCCCAAATCCCTGATTTTTCGCAAGCCCATGTCCGCGAAGCCTTGCGCCATCACGATCAGGAAAACATCAGTATGGAGATCGACGCTCTGCGAGAACTTGGCGTCCCGGATTGATATGGCACGGCGGATCTGCAACGCAGACCCCTTCAGTCGCATATGGCTTTGCCCCGCTCAATTCGCTAGCATCTTTGGGAAAACAGAAAAGATCAGGCGGAAACATCATGGACGAGTCAGAACGGTCAACCCCGCAACAGCCATCCGACGAGGCCTTCGTTGCCTGGGCCCAGGGGCAAGCTGTCCCCCTGTCCATTCCCCGCCACGACGACAACTACGACGATCTTGGCTTTATTGCCGAGGTGATTGGCCGCAAGCGCATCATCGCCGTGGGCGAGAGCGCCCATTATCTGCGGGAGTGGAACCGGTGGCGGGCTAGGTTATTCAAATACCTGGCGCTGGAACATGGTTTCACCACCTTCGTGCTGGAAGCCGGTCTGGTCGAAGGCCGCCGGGTACATGACTATGTCGCCGGCGCCGACGATGACTGGGACGACATCGCCCCCTGTATCAACAACGTCTGGGGCGTCTGGGCCGAAATGAACGAGCTGATACGCTGGATGCGGGACTGGAATGCCGATCCCGGCCGGCCGCGGGAGCTGCGTTTCTACAGCATGGACGGCACCGGCAACTGGGGCCATGCCCGGTTCGCCTACCGCGCGGTGCATGATTTCGCCGGCAAGGTCGACCAGGGCCTGGCCGACGATATCGCACGAACTTTCGAAACGGCGGTGCAAGAGATCACCCTGCAAACCCGGACCGAAGTGCCGCCCGAAAGGTTCCAGGACCTGATCGGCGCGGCGTCCCTTGTGGTCAGCCGGATCGAGCAGGCACGCATCGTCTATACCGCCGCAACATCCCATGACGATTATGACTGGGGCCTGCGCTGTGCCCAGATCATGCGCGATGTCTTCCTGGCCCTGGCCCAGACCGAGGCGGATTTCGATATCGGCGTGCGCCAATTATGGAATGTGCGCGATGTCTCCATGGCGGAATCCCTGAATTGGATCAGAGGGCGCGAGGGTGCGGATGCCGGCATGGTTCTGGGCGCCCACAATACGCATCTGCAGCTGCATCCGGTGCGGGTGCAAAAGGCCACCTCCATGGGTTCCTATTATGCCTCGCGCTTTGGCCGCGACGATACGCTGTTCATCGGCACCACCTCGGAACGCTCGCTGAAAGGCGAACTGCCCCGGCCCGACTGTAACCAGGTGGCCTTTGCCAAGGTCAATCACGATTGCTATTTCCTGGATCTGCGCAAGGCGCCTGGCAATGGCCCCGTCGCGGACTGGCTCGCCGTCGAGCGCCCGGACCGCACCAACCTGCGCTATCAGCCGGTCTGCGCCGGCGCTGCCTGGGACTGCCTGCTGTTTCACCGTACGCTGGCCACGGGCGAGGTCGAAATTCCCAGCTACCTCTATTCCCCGCCGGCGGACTATACGGACGACGATCTGGCCGGCTTCAGCGGCCGCTATGTGATCCTAGGCTTCCTGGCCGCCGTCAATACCCTGGATGTGTTTTTCGAGGATGGCGTCCTCTATACCGATGGCCAGGACGATACCAGCGGCGAGGTTTTTCCACCCTACAAGGTGCCCCTGCACTATTGCGCCGACGGCAAGTTTCGCTGGAAGGTATGGCCGTCCATTATCGGCTTTCAGTGGGATGGCGGTGAGGCAAAGGTAAGCGTCACCACGCCCGGCGGGGCGACATATCACGGCAGCCGCGTCGGCGATGCCGTCGGCGGCTAGCGGAAGGATGTAGCAGAGTGCCAGTTCAGAGTTCAAACCGCGCGGATGGTATCGGCGCGCCGCTTGCCAGAGTGGAAGACCGCCGGCTGCTTTTGGGCCAGGGGCGGTTCTCGAGCGATGTTTCGCCCGAGCAACTTTGCCATGCCGCCATGGTCCGCTCGCCGCTGGCACACGCCAGAATCCGTTCCATCAATGTTGCCGGCGCCATGGCCGTGCCCGGTGTCCTTGCCGTGTTGACCGGTGCCGATGCCGCCGCCGATGGCCTGGGCCCCATACCGCATAATCCTGATTGGGTCGGACCGCCGGATGCCACCCTGCGCCTGCGGGAGGGGTTCGAGGTCTTCGTGACCGAAAACAATGCTCTTCCGCTCGACACCGCGCGCTATGTCGGCGAAGCCGTGGCCATGGTGGTTGCGGAGACAGCCGCCGCCGCCGCCGATGCCGCCGAGTTGGTCGATATCGACTACGAAGAACTGCCAGCCACCGTTCATGCCCGCGATGCCATGGCGCCCGGCGCGGCACAGGTTTGGCCGGGCTGCGCGGAAAACCTGGCCCTGACCTGCGAGGTTGGTGACAGAGAGGCGACGGACCGCGCCTTCGCGGCGGCGGCGCATGTGGTTGAATTCGACGGCTGGATCCACCGGGTTACCGGCAGTCCCATGGAACCGCGCGCCGTGGTCGGCGAATATGATCCAGGCGACGAACGCTATACCCTGCGCACCGGCTCAGGCGCAGGCGTGGTGCGCAGCCGCGACCGTTTGGCCGCGACCCTGGGCGTCCCGCTGGAGAATATACGCTGTGTCTTTGGCGACATGGGCGGCAACTTCGGCACCCGAAACGCTTTTTTCCCCGAATACGCTCTGCTGCCCTGGGCCGCCAAGCGCGTCGGGCGACCGGTCAAATGGACCGCCAGCCGTTCCGAATGTTTCCTCTCCGACTATCAGGCCCGCGATCTGGCCTCGAAGGCCGAACTGGCCCTTGATGCGGAAGGCAATTTCCTGGGCCTGCGCGGCGTCAACACCATGAACCTGGGCGCCTACACGGTGTTTTTCTGGCCCCTGCGCAAGGGCCTGTCGATGATGCAGAGCGTCTATGACATTCCCGCCGTGCATTTTCGCGGCCATGCGGTGCTGACCAATACGGCGCCCACCGCCGTCTATCGCAGCGCCGGGCGACCGGAGGCGATCTACATGATCGAACGGCTGATCGAACTGGCCGCCGACAACTGCGGCTTTGACCGGGTCGAACTACGCCGCCGCAACCTCATCCCCTCCGATGTCATGCCCTATACCAATGGCGTCGGCGCCACCTATGACAGCGGCGACTATCTGGCCGCCATGGACCGGGCCCTGGCCGAGGCCGATTGGGACGGCTTCCCTGACCGCCGGGCGGCCTCCGCCGCGCGTGGGCTGCGCCGGGGTATCGCCGTCGCCAACTATATCGAGATTACTTCCGGTATCCCGCGCGAGCGCGCCGAGTTGACCGTATGCGACGACGGCTGCATCGAACTGGTGGTCGGCACCATGAGCAGCGGCCAGGGCCATGAAACCAGCTTTCCACAACTGGTCTGCGAATGGCTGCAAGTGCCGTTCGAAAAGGTGCGTTACATCACCAACGACACCGACCGGGTCTCGGTCGGCGGCGGCTCCCATTCGGGCCGCTCCATGCGGCTGGTCTCCATCGCCCTGGGCGAGGCGGTGGAGGAACTGCTGGCCAAGGGTAAAGCCATCGCGGCGGATGCATTGCAAGCGGCGGAGGGTGACATCACGTTCGCGGACGGCGCCTTCACCGCGCCGGGCGGCGGCAGCATGGATTTATGGCAGGCCGCAGGAACGGCCGGCGGCCTGGAAAGCGCCGGCGACATCACCAACCGCGCCGGCGGTTATCCCTATGGCGCCCATGTTTGCGAGGTTGAGGTGGACCCGGACACCGGTCAGGTGGAAATCGCCGCCTGGACCGGCATCGACGATGTTGGGCGGGCGGTCAATCCGCTGATCCTGCACGGCCAGGCCCATGGCGCGGTGATGCAGGGTCTGGGCCAGGCCCTGTTGGAGGAAATCCACTACGACCCGGACAGCGCGCAGCTTCTCAGCGGCTCGTTCCAGGACTATGCCATGCCGCGCGCCGATACCATGCCGTTTATCAAGACGGTGATCATGGAAGTGCCGGCCAGCTCCCACCCCCATGGCATCCGGCCCGGGGGCGAGGGCGGCACGACGCCGGCCCTGGGTCTGTTGATCAACGCCATCGTCGATGCCCTGTCCGAATTCGGCGTCAAGGATGTGGAGATGCCGGCAACGCCCCATCGCGTCTGGCGGGCCATCCAAGCCGCCAAGAAAAGCTAAGCCAAGCTGCCTTAACCGATACCGTGTTCGGCCTCCATCTCGGTCAGGCTGTCGTCGATGATGGCCACCGTGCGGTCGACCTGCTCGGCCGTGATGCACAGCGGCGGGGAAAGCGGCAGAACACCGCCGATGCGGGTCAACAGGCCACGCTGGGCCAGGCCCTCGCCCAGGGTTTTCAGTTCCGGGCCGTCTTCGGCGAATTTTTCCTTGCTGTCCTTGTCCTTGACCATTTCCAGGCCCACCAGCAGGCCGAGGCCGCGGACCTCACCCACGCAGGGATGATCCGATAACCCTTCCAGGCCCTCGCGCAAGCGGGTGCCCATGGTCTGGGAATTCGCCACCAGACCTTCGCGCTCGAAAATTTCGAGATTCTTCAACGCGGCGGCGCAGGCGGCGGCATGGCCGCCATAGGTCAACAGATGGGACAGCTTGTTATCGCCCTCGAAGGCTTCCACCACATGCGGGCGGCACATCACGGCGCCGATCGGGGCATAGCCGCTGGCCAGGCCCTTGGCCACGGTCATGATATCGCCGACCAGATCCCAATGTTCCGAGGCGAACATGCGCCCGGTGCGGCCAAAACCGTTGATCACTTCATCGGTGATCAGCAGGATGCCATGGCGGTCGCAGATTTCCCGCAGGCGGGCCCAGTAACCGTCGGGAGGTATCACGATCCCGCCCGAGGCGGAGATCGGCTCGGCGATCACCGCCGCCACGGTTTTCGGGTTTTCGTAGTTGATCATCTGTTCGATCTGATCGGCGCAGAGCAGATCGCAGCCGGGAAAGCTGTGGCGGAAATCGCAGCGGTAGCAATAGGGTGGGGATGCATGCAGCACCCCATGCATGAAGGGGCTGTGATAGGGTTCGCTCATGGGCCGGGTGCCGCTGACGCTCATGGCGCCGTATGTGGCACCGTGATAGGAGCCCCGTCGGCCAATGATCTTGGAACGTTTCGGTTCGCCATTGAAATAGTGATATTGCCGCGCGATCTTGATGGCGCTTTCAACCGCTTCCGAGCCGCCCGAGCAGAAAAACGCCGTTGCCTGATCACCCGGCGTCAATTCCGCCAGCCTAGTCGCCAGCTCGATGGCCGGAATGGACGTCGCCTGTGTCGAGCTGGCATAGGCCAGGGTGCCGGCCTGCCTAGCATAGGCATCGGCGATTTCCTGGCGGCCATGTCCGGCGTTGACCAGCCACAGGCCCGCCAGACCGTCGATGTATTCCTTGCCCTCGATATCCTTGACGATGGCACCGTCGCCTTCCACCAGAATGCGCTTGCCCGTGTCATTGGCCAGGGCGCGGTAGGGTGAGGCATGGATAAACAGATGCTCGCTGCCCGCGGCCTTCAATGCGTCTTCGTTGGGCAGGGCGTTCGCGTCAGCTGCGTCGTTCAATTTACTGTCTCCTAATTAGCGTAAAAATCACCGATGCTCCGTCGCTATGATGCTATCATCAATGCACCAAACTACCCAAACAGATAGGAAATCCCATGGCTGACTATATTCCACCCACCTTGGATTGGGTCCGCGAACAAGTCGAACTGTACGAAGGCAGCGGCGGCACCGAAGGTTCCACTTTGCGCGATACCGGCATGCCCTGCATCATCGTCACCCACATGGGTAACAAAACGGGCGGCATCCGAAAGATCCCCCTGATGCGCGTCGAAGTCGACGGTGCTTATGTCTTGGTCGGCTCCTACGGCGGGCGGGAGAAGAATCCCGTCTGGGTCTATAACCTGCGGGCCAACGGGGACGTTGAAATCCGCGATAAGACCGAGGTTTTCAAGATGCGTGTGCGCGAGGTCACGGAAGATCCGGAACGCCAGCGCCTGTGGGATGCCAGCGCGGCGGTGTTTCCGCCCTATATCGAGTATCAGGAAAAAACAGACCGTAAGATCCCGGTGTTCATCGCCGAAGCGGTCTAAACGATGAAGTCACGAGGCAGAGATGGACGTTTTTGAAGCTATCAAATCCCGCAAATCAATCCGCGCCTTTACCGATCAACCGGTATCGAAGGAGACGATTGAGCAAATCCTGGAAGTCTCCCAACGGGCGCCCAGCGGCACCAACACCCAGCCCTGGCACGTCTATATCTGCGCCGGCGAGGTCCGCCAGGCGATCATTGATGATGTCCTGGCCCTGGCGGCGGAGGGCAAGGCGGCGAAGTACGAGGACTATGACTATTACCCGCCGGTCTGGAATGATGTGCATCGCGACCGCCGCCGTGGTGTGGGCTGGGGCCTGTACGGCCTGCTGGGAATTGAGAAGGGCGACCGCGAAGGGAGCGCCAGGCAAGGGGCGCGGAACTTCCAGTTTTTCGATGCGCCGGTCGGCATTTTCGTAACCACGGATGCCTATCTGGGCCGGGGCAACTGGGCCGATACGGGCATGTATATTCAAACCCTGATGCTGGCGGCCCGCGGCATGGGCCTGGACACCTGTCCCCAGGCCGCCTGGATCCAGTTTCAGGAACCGATTTTCCGCCACCTTGGCATTCCCGACGACCAGTCGCTGGTCACCGGCATGTGCCTTGGTTATGCGGATGACACGGCGATCGAAAACACTCTGGTCAGCGACCGCGAGGACATCGCCAACGTCGCCCATTTTTCGGGATTCTAACCTGCCCTAAACCACGCTAAGCCCCCGGCGTCGCGGGCGGCCCAAGAAAGAGCCGCCGGAGCCAATTTAGCCACCGCCTTATGGGCCCGGCCCGATCGGGCGCGGGAACCGGTTGTTGGGGCGGTTCCGCCAGTTCCTCTCTTGCCGTATCGCGCGACGAAACGGCACCGAAGCGTTCCACGAGAATCTCGGCGAACTCGGCGGCCCGCTCGGTTGCCCTGCGTTCGAACAAACGATCGACGATGGGTTTCAGCGGCCCCTCGCCATTGACTTCGAACACGGCGGTGATCCCGGTCCCGGTTGCGGTTTCCTGCAACGCGACATCGATCTCCATGGTCAGGTGTTCCGCCGTCGCGACGGCATGCATGCTGTGGGGCGGATTTTCGGCATCGATCCGCCCCACCAGATCCACGATCAGCGGCACGACGCCGATTTTCTCCTTCACCGTCAGCTCGACCGTCAGGTCGTCCACCACCTGGATGCGCTCGACACCGGGAATGCAGCCGCACAAGGCTTCGAAATCTCGAATGAAGGACCACAGATCGTCGGGTGATGCATTTACGGAGAATTTCTCCTCCCGCTGCGGCATCAGTCCCACCACCTGTTCAGCGAGAAGTCCTCGGCAATCACGCCGGCGGCGTTATGCCCGGCGCCAGCATGCACGCCGCCGCCCGGATGGCAGAAGCCGCCGCACATATACAGGCCGTCAATCGGCGAGCGGTAGTTGGACCAATTGGCGAAAGGCCGAAAGAATCCCATCTGGTCCGGCGAAATATCGCCCACCACTTCGACGCCGTTGATGAAGTTGTCGTTGATCTCCACCGTATCCGTGGGGTCCTGAATGGTCATGGCCAGAATCTTGTCCTGGGTCATGTTCGGCGCGTATGAGCGCCAGAGATCCAACACTTGCGCGGCATATTCCTCTCGTACATTGCGCCAACCCTCCGGTCCCTCGGGCGCCACGTCATAGGGCGCATACTGCCATACGACAGCCGCATGTTTGCCCTCTGGGGCTTGGGTTGGATCGAATATCGTGGGTAGGGTGACCTGCAGCATCTCCTGCCGGGGCGGTTTGCCCATGGCGATATCGTTGTAGGCGCGAACCTGATCCCTGATGCTGCCGCCGAACATTTCCTGACTGAATGAGACGTCCACCGAAGAATTATAGGCCGCCGCCCGATAATTCGGCGGCTCCGACAGCGCCAGATGCAAGGCGAATAGCGAGCGCCCGCGCGAATGATAATTCTTAACCCGCGTCGTAAAGGTATCGGGCAAATGCTCCTCGCCCACCATCTTCAGGAAGCTCTTTTTTGGTTCCACGTTGGTGATCACGGCTTTCGCCGCCTCGGCGCGCGTCCCATCCTCGAACTCGACGCCGACCGCCCGCTCGCCCCTCATGAGAATTTGCCTTACGCCCAGCCCGGTTTGAATCGCGCCTCCGTTCTCCTCAAGGGCATTTTTCAGCCCCACCGCCAACTGGCCGGAGCCGCCGACACAGATGGGCGCCTCGGCCAGCAGGATGCGGAACAGGCAAATCCAACCGAGCCCGTGTTGATCCGGTGCGATATTCAGCACGGTGAGCCGGTTAAGGAAATGGACTTTCACTTCCTCGCTCTCGAACAGTTCGTCGAGCAGCTGCACCGGCGTACTCATCTGCCATTGCAGAAGCGTCCGCCCCTCCTCGGATTTCTCCAGCTCCGCCGTTTGCGCCGAAGGCGGCGACGGCGGCGAATACATCAGCGGCAGGTACGTGGCCTCGAAGAATTCACCGTAATCCGCCACTAGCTGGGTAAAGGTCCGCGCATCCCGCTCCGAAAACCGGGCCAGTTCAGCCGCCGTCCGCTCCGTCTCGCGATACATCACGATGGTCCTGTGGTCCGGGAATATGGTACCGCGCGGATGATCCGGGTAAACGTACCTGACGCCATGCCGTTCGAGTTCAAGATCGCGGTAGACCGGGCTGGAGGGAATGTGGGTATGAACAACGGAACAAATGTTGTGCTTGAAACCCGGCAGGGTGACTTCCTCGGTGTGGCAGCCCCCGCCCACACGTTCGCTGCGCTCCACCACCAGAACTTTCGCGTCCGCCTTGGCAAGATAGGCTGCACAAGCGAGGCCGTTGTGGCCGGCGCCAACAACGATGAATTCATAGCTCACGGGATGCACCTCCAGTCAATCATACAAGTGGCGAACCTTCACCAGACGATCGTAATCGGGAGTCCCGGTGCCAGGTTCGCCGAACCGGTTTAGCGTGACTCAAATCCATTCACAAAGCAAAGGCGTTAGCGGTCCGTGGCAGCCATCGGGCCGCATCGACGTATTGCGCCGAAAAATTTTGCCGCTTGCTGTTTTGGGCCACGCTCCAATTAGGCTAAACTAATCATAAGCATTTGAAATTGGAGGTAAGCATGAGCGAGGAAACCTATTCTGCTTTGTGGCCGCGCGGGGAGAAAACCGTGGAAATCGCGCCCCTGGCGCCGCGCCTGGATACCCTGGAGGGCAAAACTGTCGCTTTCATGTGGGACTATCTGTTCCGCGGCGACGAGATCTTTCCCATTCTGGAGGCTGAACTGTCGGCGGCCTATCCGAACATGAATTTTGTCGGCTACACCACCTTTGGCTCCACCCACGGCTCGCGGGAAGGCCAGATCATCGCCGATCTGCCCGATACCCTGGCCGAGCACAAGGTTGATGCCATTGTTTCAGGTATGGGCTGTTGAGGCAGCTGTACGCCCGCCGTGTTGCGGGCCTCAGCTGCTGCCGAAGCCGCCGGCGTGCCATCATCCTCTCTGGTCTGCGATGGCTTTCTGGGCCAAGGCGCGACCACTGCCGTGGGCCTGGGCCTGCCCAACCTGCCCATGGCCAAGGTGCCGGGCCATGTGGATACGCAGACCGATAACGAACTGCGCGACAATCTGACCTCCGTCACCGTCAAGGCGGTGATCGAGAACCTGACCGCCGCCCAGCCGGCCGCCGTGATGATCCCGGAGCCGGGGCCGCAAGACGTGGTCATGGAAGGCAGTTTCGACGAGATCAACCGTTTTTTCTATGAAAACGGCTGGTCCGACGGCCTGCCCATCGTGCCGCCGACCCAGGCCAAGATCGAAAGCTTCCTGGAGTTTACTGATCTACCGGCGGAGCATGTGATCGGCAAATTGCTGCCCGACAACCGGGAGGCCACGGTCTGGAACGTCGCCGTCAATGGCGTCATGGCGGGCTGCAAACCGCAATACATGCCGGTTCTGGTCGCCCTGGCCGAGGCCATGGCCGATCCCGGCTATGGTGTCGAGCATTCCGGTAATACGCCGGGCGCCGAGACTCTGATCACCATCAACGGGCCAATCATCAAGGATCTGGAGTTCAACTATGAACAGGGCGCCCTGCGTGATGGCTTCATGGCCAACACCACCGTGGGCCGCTGGTGGCGGCTGTATCTGCGAAACGTGGCGGGCTTCATCCTGCACCAGAATGACAAGGGTACCTTTGGCAATACCTGGCGCGTGGTCCTGGCCGAGAACGAAGATGCCCTGGCCAAGATCGACTGGCCGCCCCATGCCGCCGATTTCGGCCATGCCCGTGGCGACAACGTAGTCACCATTACCCGCATGACCGGCGGCGATGTCATCGCTTCGGTGTTCGGGCAGAAGCCCGAGGATATGCTGCCCTATCTGGCCGATGCCCTAATCTCCCAGACCGGCTGGCAGTTGATCTTTACCGTCGGCATGGCGGACGGCAGCTATACGCCAATGCTGGTGCTGTCGCCGATCCTGGCCGAGACCATGGCCAAAGCCGGCTGGTCCAAGGAAGACGTGCGGCAATGGCTGTTCGAAAACGCCCGCATCCCGGCCTGGAAGTTCGAGCAATATATTGTCGAGTTCACCAACTTCTATTCCGGTGGCCGCTCCATGTTCGAACTGGCGCAACTGGGCAAAGCGAACGAGCTGTATGGCGAGTCCAAGGACCCGGATCGCCTGGTGCCCCTGGTCTGCGACCCCATGGATATTCAGATTGTCGTCAGTGGCGATCCTGGGCGCACCAACGCCCAGGTGTTCTCCCACAACGGCATTCTAGGCTTCCCCACGGCACGGGCCATCCGTCTGCCCAACGATTGGAAGAACAAGCTGGCAGGCGCCGGGTGAGCAGGGCTAAGTGAGCGAAGAACAGTCTCTATGGATCCTGCTGCCCACGGGACAGCGGGCCTCGGGCGAATGGATTGACGATACCCTGCACAGCCGGGCCAGCGAGCAAGGCTTGCTGGACCGGCTGAACCAGGTTGCAGCCTTTCCCCGCCAGCGGGTTGAAGTGGTACGCGGTCCCAATGCGGACGGCCAGGTGAACGAGATGTTCTACCGACGCGGCTGGACCGACGGCCTGCCTATCGTGCCGCCCACAATGGCCCGGGTCGATGCCATGCTGCGCGGGGCCGGGCAGCCGCGCAACATGGTGCTGGGCGAGGCGCAACCCTTGCAGGGCATCGTGACGGTTGAAAAGGTCGCCATCAACGCGGTCATGGCCGGCTGCGAGGACTGCCATATGCCCTTCGTGCTGGCCGCCGCCCAGGCCCTGGTGGAGCCGGAGTTCAACCTGCGCGGCGTCCAGACCACGGACGAAAATGTCACGCCCTTGCTGATGCTGTCGGGACCGGCGGCTAAGGCCATGCATATGAACAGCCGCTTTGGCGCCCTGGGCCCCGGCTGGCGGGCCAATGCGGCCATTGGCCGGGCCGTGCGCCTGATCATGCATAATCTGGGCGGCGGCTGGCCGGCGGCGGTCGCCTTTGCCGGATTGGGCCAACCGGGCCGCTATACCCTGTGTTTGGCCGAGGACGAGGAATTCAACCCCTGGGACAGCCTGCGGGAGGAACTTGGTTTCGCAGCGGACGACAACGTGTTGGTGGTGCAGCGGGCCGAAAGCGTGGTCAATGTGACCGGCGGCCTGGACGATCTGGCATCCGTCATGGCCTCGGCCACGTCATCGTTTTCCCGCCTGCATGGTGGCGCCGTGGCGGTCGTCATCGCGCCCTACGTGGCGAAGCTGTTGGCGGATGAGGGCAGATCCAAGGCCGAGGTGAAGGTCTATTTGCACAAAAACAGCCATATGCCGGCGGCGGAGTTCGAAAACACTTGGATCCCTTCGCGTTTGGCCTCTCAGACCAAGGCGCCCCGGTGGGTCAAGGAAGCTCTTGCCAACGGCTCGGTCCCGGCGGTGGAAAAACCCGAGGACATCACGGTGATTGTGGCGGGGGGCGACATTCCCATACCCCAATGCGCCTACATGCCTACCTGGGGCTTCCCCAGTTGCCGCATTGCCAAGAAAGTCGACCTTCCCCAGGGCTGGTCAGCCAGTATGGAGAGTTAGATGGCCAGAGCACCACGAACCACACACCAAGCCGCCGTCATCGGCGCCGGCATCGCCGGCCTGGCGGCGGCCACGGAAGCAGCCCGTTGCGGCCTGAAGACAGCCCTGTTCGACGATGGCCTGCTGGGCGGCCTGATCACCAATGTAGGTGCGGTGCACGGCCATCCGGGACAGGAGGGCGCAACAGGCGCCGATCTGGTCAACACCATGCTCGGTGAGGCTCTGGAGGCGGGCGTCGATTATCAACCCGGCGCGGTCAGTGAACTGACCCCCCTGGGCAGTCATTGGAATTTGCCTGGCAATGGCGCCAGCGCTTTACGGGTCATCCTGGCCACGGGGGCGGAATTGCGGACCCTGGGCGTCGACGGCGAAGAGCGGCTGACGGGCCGTGGTGTGTCGCAATGCGCCTTCTGCGATGGTGGTTTGTACAAAGGCAAGGATGTTGCCGTCGTGGGTGGCGGCGACAGCGCGTTTCAGGAAGCCCTACATCTGGCCGAACTGTGCGCCAACGTCACCATGATCCTGCGCGGTCGCAAACCCCGCGCCCGTCCGACCTTCGTCCGACAAGCGGCGGACCTTGGCAATATGCATTTCCGCTGGAATACGGATGTGCGGAAAATCATCGGCGATGACGGCGTCGACGCCGTGCGCCTGCAAGAACAGGACGGCGACGAGGAAGTCTTGTCGGTCGCGGCCATCTTCCCCTTTATCGGCTTGGCGCCGCGCACAGCCCTGGCGCCAGCGGAAGCTACGCGGGACGAAGACGGTGGCCTGCTGGTCGATAGCGGCATGCAGACCGACCAGGCCGGCCTTTACGCCATCGGCGCGGCCCGTTCCGGCCATGGCGGCCAGGTCGCCCATGCCATCGCCGACGCCAAATCGGCGGCCCAGGCCGCCTGGCGCTCAATCTAAACCCGCACCGGGTCGGCGGTACCAACAGATGGCTCAAACTCAAGCCACCCTGCCCAGCAAAGTCTCTTTTTCAGCGGCCTGCTAGCGCATTTTCGGGATATTGATCCTAGATTAGGTCATGTTTTGTCGGAGTCGCGCGAAGCAACCCGAAAAACATGACCTGATCCAGTCGAAGTTATTCGCCCAGCGCTTTCAACACTTTGGGCGGCGACATCGGCAGTTCATAGAGGCGTTTGCCGGTGGCATCGGCAATCGCGTTGGCAATCGCCGCCAGAGACGGTATCAGCGGGATTTCGCCGACGCCCTTCACCCCATAGGGATGATTCGGATTCGGTATTTCCACCATCACCGCGTCAATCACCGGCAGGTCAGAGGCAACCGGCATACGATAGTCGAGGAAACCGGCGTTATCCAGGCGGCCGTTCTTGTCATAGATGTACTCTTCGTTCAACGCCCAGCCGATGCCCTGGGCGACGCCGCCCTGGATCTGGCCTTCGACATAGCCCGGATGGATCGCCCGGCCGACATCCTGGCTGGCGGTGTAGCGCAGAATTGTGACATGCCCGGTTTCCGGATCGACTTCGACATCGACCATCTGGGCGCCGACCGCGCCCATGTGACCGGTCGCGTTCTTCGACACGGCCGCCACGATCGGCCCGCCGGTCGCTAACGCTTTCTTCGCCAGTTCCGTCAGGGTGAGCGGGTCGAACTCACCGGCGTTCGGGCCAGCTGGATGCGCCGCGCCATCGCGCCATTCGACAGCTTCCACCTCGATGCCCCAAATGCCCGCCGCCCTGGCCATCAAGGTATCGATGACTTGGTCGGTGGTCTCGCTGACCACAATGCCGGATGCGAAGGTCACCCGGCTGCCGCCGGTGACGGCGCTGATGCCGATATTGTTGGTGTCGCCGATCTGCGCCTTAACCTTGCGATAATCGATGCCCAGTTTCTCGGCCACGATGTTGACCGTGGATGCACGGCTGCCGCCAATGTCCGGATGCCCGGTGATCACCAACACGGTGCCATCCTCGTTGATGTTCAACTGGGCGCTGGACTCGCCGGGGGCGTTGCCCCAATAGCCCATGGCGATGCCGCGGCCCTGGTTTGGCCCCAGTTTGACCTGGGCATTGGGGTGATTGCGGACCGAAGCGATGCATTCCTGGATGCCGGCCTCGCCAATCTTGGCGCCGTAAATGGTCGGCTTGTCCGCGGACAGAGCGTTGCGCAGACGCAGTTCCCACGGATCGATACCGAGTTCCTCGGCGACCTCGTCCAGTATAGCTTCGAACACATAATTGCCTTGCGGTGCGCCGGGCCCCCGATAGGCGGTAACGTTCGGGCGATTGGAAACAACGTCCAACCCCTTCACGTCGGCATGCGGAATGTCGTAGCAGGAGAACGAAAAATTACAGGCGCGGCCTACCGGCGAGCCCGGATAGCAGCCGGCCTGGAAGTTGTAAGCGCCTTCCACGGCCGTCAGCTTGCCGTCCTTGGTGACCCCGACTTTGAGATGCGCGGACATGCCGGACGCCGGCCCGGTAGAGTGGAACACTTCCTCGCGGCCGTTTTGCATTTTGACCGGCCGGCCGCATTTCTTGGACAGCACCATCGCCACCGGTTCAAGGTAGACGATGGTCTTGCCGCCAAAACCGCCGCCGATTTCGGCCGGGATGGCCTTGATATCGCCGGTCGCCATGCCGGTGATCGTAGCGGTCAGGCTGCGGACCATGAACTGTCCCTGGCTGCTGCTCCAGATCGTGGACTGGGAATCGGGCTTGTAGCTGACGATACAGGCCTGCGGCTCGATATAGCCTTGATGCACGGCGGAGGATTTGAATTCGCGCTCAATCACCAGATCGGCCTCGGCGAAACCTTGTTCGACATCGCCGGTTTCGACCGTCATGATGCTGGAAATATTGGTCGGCCCGTCGACCCCGTCGGTTTTCAGCCAATCGTGCAAAATTGGCGCGCCCGGCGCCATTGCCTCGTCGACGTCGATGACATGCGGTAGCGCTTCGTAATCGACCTCGATCAGTTCCAGCGCGGCCTCGGCAATGCTTTTCGAGGTCGCCGCGACCGCCGCCACCGGATGGCCATTGTAGAGAATTTTTTCCCGGGCCATGCAGCCGCGGGCAATCCAGCGAATATCATTCGGACCTGTCGGCAGCGGCACGTCCAAAGGTAGCAGGGGCAGGTCGTCGCCAGTCATCACCGCCAGCACGCCCTTCAATTCTGCCGCCTTGGAGGTATCGATTTTTTTGATCAGCGCGTGGGCGTGCGGGCTCCGTAACACCTTGCCCCAGACCATGCCGGGCATAGTGAAATCGGCCGCGTATTGCGCCGAGCCGGTGACTTTATCGATGCCGTCGGGCCGTACTGTACTCTGGCCGATCCATTTATTGTCGAGCGACATGTCGTTCATCTTTATCGTTCCTTGTCCCCAATGGTCACTGATATGGCCCCCATGGCCGGTCATTTTTGTGCCGAAAATACCGACGAGGTTCGGATAGCGCGGCAGGTGCGGGCTGTGGCAATCGTGGACGAACCATAGCCGCCGAAACCATCGGTAGGCAAGGCGTCTGATGGCACT
>CAYWYB010000058.1:0-20506 GCA_964462145.1 uncultured Rhodospirillaceae bacterium | reverse complement strand
AGTTCCGAACGCGAGAAGTGGTCGAGCATGAAGGATTACCTATGAAGTCGGTCTATAAAAAGCCGGAGTACGAGGAGGACGTCAGGCGCACCGAGGAACAAAAAATTAGAAAGTGTCTGGTGTGTAAGGTCGAGTTTTTGAGCAAGTGGGCAGGCGAACGTATCTGTAAGGTCTGTAAATCACGCGCTAACTGGCGTAGCGGCTACTAACCGGCGTAGCGGCCAAGGGGTAATCCTTCGAAGTTCGGCTAGCCCGTGAATAACTTCCACACCCCTTCTTTGGGCGAACCTTTCTCTGCCTGGACGTCGGGGTCCATAGCACCCTGGCTATTGGATTGGTTCGCCGCTTCGACCTCTTTGACGATGACATCGATCAGTTCTCCTAGCGTTGTGGCTAGGCGACCGGCAGGCGCTGGTAAGGTATATTGGTGCGTCGAGTTTGATTCGAAGCTGTTCCAGAGCCTCACCAAAGCCAACGGCAAGGCGTACTTCGCCAGACGTCGGACAGGCTAGTTCCGAATGGGAAAAGTGTTCGAGCATGGAGGTCACCTATGGCGGCACCGCGACGCAACGGTTCACTGACCATCGCCGACCATCCCACTGATCCGATTGAGATCGACTGTAAGAAATGTGGTCGTTCTGGTCGTTATCGGAAGGCGACGCTGATTGAAAAGTACGGCAGCGATGTCATTCTACCTAATCTACTTGGAATACTCGCGAGTGATTGCGAAATTAGGGACCGGCTGGGCAATCAAGGCTGCGGGGCTATGTATCCAGCCCTTATGCGCGTCCAGAGGCGTAACCCGCCCTTGAAGTTCGGTTAACCCGTGAATAACTCTCACGCCCTTAAAAGGAGAAGCAGACATGCTCAAAAAATTTCAGGAAATGTTCGGGGAAGGAACAGCTTTTGACTTGGACTACGGTAAATTATTGATTATTGGCCTGTTAATTTATCACATCTTTTTTCAAAATGTTCCGTAAGGGTCCACGCCCCTAGATCCGGTTGGTGTTGCGGTTCTCGGTTGTGGCCGAGGCGGCTGATGCGGACGGTTGACGCAGTCAAACTTGCCGAGATGTCGGGGCCAGCACCACCAAACGAACCCTAGCCCGTGAATAACTCCCACGCCCTTTCTTTTGACGGATCTTCCTCTGCCTGAACGTCGGGGTCCGTAGCGCCCTGGCTGTTGGATTGGTTCACCAGTTCGAACAAGGTCGGAACCTCGTCCTCGAGGATAGGCACCCGAAGCGATATCTCTCCCCGAAACATTAGATTAACTCCGGTGGCACATAGTCCGCCACGGCATCGGTATCGCCTAAGCCCGCCATGTGCTTTCGCCACGCCTCTGTGATGGCTGGCGTCCACAGGACGGCGGCGATGGCCTGGATGTCTGCGCCCTCGCCGCTCACGTCGTCGCCGGGCGCTAGGACGTGGCGGCGGAAGTTGCCGCCCGATCTGACCTCGCCTGTTACGTCGTCGATGATTTGGAGGTCCTCGCGGACCTGGATGTGTTTGAAAGGTCCGACGATCTCAATTTTGTCGGTGATGATTTGTTCGATGAGTGGCATTGTTACACCTCGTAGACTAATGAAAAGTAGACGGCAGAGTTGTTGTTGAAGTTGCCGGCAGTGAGGGTAGTGATAGAATTATTGTCGCCGCTCTGGCGCAGGGCCAAGTAGGATACGCCTTGATAGAGCATCCCCACATGGGTGTAATAATTGCTGGCGATGGCGACGTTAATTGCCCCAAGAACACAGAAAGCGCCGACATTGCCGGAAGGGTTTACGCTGGCAAACGGCAGGCCATAAAGGTCTGCGTTGCCGCCGCTCGACCCCTTATTGGATAGGCTGAACGTGCCTTCGAGAAGCACCTTATCCCCGATCTTCGTGTAGCGGCCAGACCGCTCGGCGTAAGTGATGCCGGTGGTGCCGCCGCCGAACCGGAGGTCAGGAGTCCAGGTGCCTTCCTCGTAATCGTCGAGGGCGTTGGCTGATGCCGTGTCGCCGTTGAAGGTCAGGCCATTTGAGGTCACAGACGCTTTGATCGTGGCCCCGCCGCCAAGCAGGTGCAGGTTGCCCTCGGCGCGGAGCGCAAAATCAGCGATCGCGCCTCCGGCGGTCGTGCCGTCGCCGCCAGCACCGCCGATATAGCCAATCACGCTCCCTGACGAATTTTTGTACATCGAGTAATTGTAGCCAGCGGTTGTCGGTTCGAACCGCGCAACCTCGGTGCTTGCTTTTGCGTGCACATTTAGCGCCGCATCGCTGCCGGTGGCGCTCCCGATCTTGATCCGAGTGAAGGTGGGGCTGTCGGCGGTGCCAAGGCCCAGGGCGGTCGCCGCCGCTGCCGCCGTGGTTGACCCAGTGCCACCATCAGCGATGGCCAACGGCGAGGCACTGGCCGTCGTCTGATGACCGCCGACGGTGATGGTCCAGTCGGTGTGTGTACCGCTGCCCTTGGATGACGAAACATTGATCGTCGCTGCCCCGGTCGAAGCGGTCCAGGCCGTGATCTCGCCTTGCATAAAGGTGCCGGAGGGGTCGGATGTCCGCGCCACCCGCACCGGCATCCCGACAGCAAAGGCGGGTATCTGAGAATTGCTATTGGTGACGGTTAACGTCTTCGCGCCAGTACCAACCGTGATGGATGCCGTAGATGTTCCACGGTAGGCGTTGGCAACATGCTCAACGATCTTTTCGAGCGCCTTGGGGAACCCCGCAGCTTCGTCCGAATAGGCATTGCCTTCGAAGTTCGCTTCGGTGAACGTGGTGCCGCCCAATGTGTGTGAAAACGCCATTTAGATGAGTTCCTCGATGGCCATGTCCATTGAGAACTGGCCGCTGGTTTCCGCCGTAAGTGGTTGCAGGGTGGATAGGCGGCCATAGCAGCTTTGCCGCATCCGGTGCGTGGTATCGTCGACATCAATTGCCATCAGGACGTCGCCGCTTAAACCTTTCAGCCGCTGTATCTCATTCGCCTCGGTGAAGGCTTCGTCTTCGTCCATGTAGTGAAAGCGGAAGGTGAATTTGCGCCGCTTCGGCACGGTGTCCACATAGATTTGACCGCCACGGCTGATCACCGACCGGCTGTTATCTATAAAACTGGTCTGTAGCCCATAAGCGACGTTGTTGGCCGGTGTAAAAGCCGCCGCGACATAAGCCCGGCCAATTTCGATGTATTCATCAGGGTTCGCGGTATCGCTGATGATAATTTTGACGTACCGGGCCAAGATCGGGTTGGGTGAATAATAGAACGCTATGGGGCGAAACTCCGCCAGGACCGCATTACTCGGCTTGCCGCCCCAGGTAAATTCGCCCCACTGCAATTCGCCAAAGGCCTCCACCGCATCGACCACATCCACCGCGCCGGTATCGACCAGATTGGTCCCATAGCCGCTGTCGTTGCCGATCTGAATTTGCCACGTCGCGGCGTTTGATAGGTTGTGGTGGATTAGCGATACCACGTTGATGGATTTCCGGGCACCAAGATCGATGGTCAGGATAGTGGAGACCTCCGCATCGTTCGTAGTGCGCGCCACGGTCGATGGTTGCTGCTTCTGTAAATTGGCCAGCGGCAGGGTGCTTTCCCAAGATCCACCTGCCAGCGTCGCGCTGTCGAAAAAATTGTCATAGGCAACGAATAGACCGGCCATCAGCCCCACAACTCCAAATCAATCTCATTGTTGGCCGCGTCCTCGATTAAGCCGATGACGCGAAATTTCTTGCCGCTGGCAAGGTTGTAACGAGCGAAAGTGATCTCGACCGTGTCATTCAGTTCCAAGGTAAAGGGCTGGGTCTTTAGCTTCACTCTGTAAAAATCACGGTCGGCGCCATAGAGCGCTTGCAGCCTTGCTGCTTCCGTGGCCGCATTCGCTGCCGTCGTTAATAGGGTCTCCACCTCCAACGTCGGCGCTTCTGGGTGAGCGGTCAAAACGCTCGCTGCGGTGTTGGTCTCCGTGCGATACTGATTTTCAATAAAGGTGCGCCGCGAGGCGGTGGTCGATGTCGAAACCGTATCGGAGTTCTGCACGGTAAAATTCCGCGTATGCTCGACGACTGTCCTATGGGGAGGAATTGCCGTCGCCCGTCGTTCCAGTTCGATGATCTCGATGGACGTAAAGGACGCATCAGCCGATGATGCCGGGGCCTCGATGCGTCCGACCTGAAAGTTGCCATCCCGCTTGAAACCATAGAACGCGCCAACAGAATTGGCGATGGCATCCAACAGGCGCTGCATTTTCGTCGAGCGGTCGACGTAAAGGCCGACCACACTGCTGTTGGCCGTATTCAGCGCCGTAAAGCTGGCCGTGTCTAAATCGCCGGGGTCCGTGAGCCCTCCGTAGGTGGTCACCAGCAACCGGATGATCTGATCCACGCTCGACTTATAGCTGCCAGCCGGTTTGGCGCCTTGGACATCGGCAGTGATCCTGCCGGTCGATACGCTATCGAGGGTGAACCGTCCGTTGGCTAAATCGGTTGTGTAATCTGACGCAGCGACGAGGACGCCATTGTCATAGACCGCATCGATGGCCTCGATCTGGCCGTCGTGAACTTGGTAAATCGCGTTGGCGACGTCCACCCGAACAGGGGTGATATTGTTTACTTTTCCGAAGGTTATAGGCTTTGGCTTACCTTTTAGATCATCACCGCCTTCGCTGCCGCCCGATCCAGCGTAGAGGGTGCCCTGCACTGGCGTTTCAAATAGCAGCTGTTTGTCCCGTAGGCGGACGCTGACGGTCCTATCATCGAATTCTATACTGTCGGCAGTGCCGGTAAATATGGTCGTGTAGTCGCTATAAGCGTCCGCCTCGCTGCCTATTTTCACCACCACCGAACGGCCATCGAATGCGTATCCCGACAGTCGGTCCGCCTGAAAGGCGAGGTCGAGAAGTTCGTCGCCAACGTGCGCGCGGGCTAGCTACGAGAAAATAGTCCGGACCCGGTGCCTTAAGGCCCGGGTCCGGTTTTTCTTGTCCGCGGCCTCCAGGGCCCCTTGACGTGCCGCCCCACGGCGGCTATTTCTGCGCCTACCGCGTCCCCATCGTCTAGTGGCCTAGGACGCCGGCCTCTCACGCCGGAAACAGGGGTTCGACTCCCCTTGGGGACGCCACTTATTCTTCAGCATTGTTAAGAAAGAACGCCGGTTGGCGGCTTCGCTGTTGGCGGGTGTCTTTCTCCGTGGCGCCGAGCGATCCGGGATATTCACAGCATTTCGGGCAGTATTACTTCCAGTCCCAGTTGTCGGGATGCAGCAATTTCCACCTCTCCTCGGCGGACATGACCTCGGTTGAGCCGACCAGGAAATCCATCAATGCCCAGCTACTAAGATAAATAACCGTGACGACCGTAATCAGCAGCGTGGCAATGCGGACCATATAGCCAAAATTGTGCAGCGCGCTGCCTTTCATGGAGCGTAGCTGTCTTTCTACCTTAAGGGCATCTTCCTGCGTCTGCGCCCAGCTCAGGTAGGCCTGCATGCGGTCCTTGGACCCGCCGGCTTCTTCACCGCCCTTGCCGCGGGGCGAGAGCTCGGGGAACAGCAGGCTCTTGAAATATACCAGGGCAATAAGGGCAACAAAGGAGCCGCTGCCGACCGCTACAACGATATAGAAAACCGTGTTGGCCAAAACCCCGTGTTGGGGCACCGCCCACAGGGCCAGCGGGAAGATGATGACGATCAGACCCAGTATGGTCATGATGCCCTCGACCAAACCAATGGCCAACTGGGTCAAAAGGCTCAAATTCTTATTTGCTTCAGGGTTGTTCAAGACGACTCGCAGTACAGAATTGGGTTAGGAGGAAGAAAGAGCGCGGGAGTTATTCACGGGTTGGGTCTCCCGTACCTTGGTACCTGTTCCGTAATCCAAACCTCGCCGTTACTCAAGCCCATGTTCTCAGGCCCATGTTCTCAGGCCCATGGGCCAATATCAAAACACGCCGCCGATGATCATGGCGATGGCCAGAGCCGCATGGCCCTTATCCGAACAAGGTCTTGTAGCACTAATTGCCGGTCCATCAATAGTGTCGGGTTTTATTCGCGGGTCAATCAGCTGCATCCCCAGCTATTTGCCAACGCGACCAAATTACGCCTGCGTTAAATCCGGCCTTGGAAGTTAGCAGAAAATTGTGCGAGGCTTGAATATCGACTTGCGAACAAAATCGGGAGGGGCAGATGCGTATGCTCATTGTGCTTTCGGTATTGTTTTTGTTTTACGAAGTCAGAAGTTCTTACGCTCAGACTAGTGATTTGCCAACGACTTGCCCGCTCACGGAGCAAATGATCACTGTCACTTCCGTGGTCTCCTATAACGATGCCTTTAGAGCCGGGCCGTACAATATCAATGATCTTATTGCCGACAATCCGATCGAAATAGCTGCTGGATTGGTCAAGCTGTTCGAACGATGGAGAAAAGGCAGAAACATGCCGCCGTTGCCGCCGCTTGGCACCGCGATGGGTTTGGCGCAGGCGGAGGCCGCCAAGGCGGCGAGATCGATTTGCAGACCGCGTGCCGATAGTTGCAGCTCCGGCCGATGCAGGGGCAGCGCGGCGTTCGTAAGGGTCCTCTGCCCAAGCCGTTTCCGCACCCCTGGGGAAAAGGAAGCAGAGCTCTGGAAAAAACAGAAATCCTTGGAAGAACGGATGAAAAATGTCGATCCGAGCGGTCCTGTTTACGAGCAATTGGCGTCGCAATGGCTGAAGGCGGCCATGGACATACGAAGAATCAGGATGAGAGAGCGAAAGAGATCCAGGTATTGTGACGCATATCCGGATCCACCGCGCCGGCAACGCGGCGAGAATGAACCGCGGCCCGGCAGCCCGGATTTCGAGGAAAACCTTGGCGTTCCCATGCCAAAATTTGAAAGAAACAAGGTCCACCCCAATGATACAAATCGAACCTTGTTCAGCTTTCTGTTCCGCGTGCGGTGTGGCTGCGGGGCGGGTGATTAGCCGCGACACGCTCTAGCGGCGCTATTCGGAAGTTGGCGCCTCTTATTTTCTAATCGTGTCCGGCCGGCAGTTCCGCCAGTTCGATCACGATGCCGCCCGTGGATTCAGGGTCAAGGAAGGCGATGCGGCTGCCGCCGTGGCCCGGCTTTGGCGTCTCGTCCCGCAGCTTCACGCCCTTGGCGCGCAATTCATCCAAGGCGGCGTCAATATCCTCGACCTCGAAACAGAGGTGAAACAGGCTTTGCCCGTTCTCGTTCAGCCACTTGGCTATGGGCGAGGCGGGATCGTCCGTTTGCAGCAGTTCCAGGGAGGTTTCGCCCACCGGATACATGGCCAGATTGGAGCTGCCGATGCTTTCTTCATAATCCAGTTCCAGCCCAAGTGTGCGTTCCAGCATGGCCATGGAGTCCGCCATGTTGTGCACAGCAATGGCGATATGTTCCACTCGTTTGATTTTCATTTGAATTCCCTCCCAATCATTCTCCGTGGCGAGGATATAGGAAAACGTCCAACAATGGTCTACTTGTGTCGTCTTGGGCAGCCAGAATTTCGGAGCCATCCGGCATGAGCGAGACTGAAACATTCGACGTCGTTGTCGTCGGCACCGGCGCCGCCGGGTTAAGCGCGGCCTTGGCCGCCAGTGTTCATGGCGCCCGCACACTGGTGTTGGAAAAGGCCGCCGTCCTGGGCGGCACCACGGCCATGTCGGGCGGCTGCATCTGGGTGCCGAACCATCACCACATGGGCAGCCTGGGCCTGACGGATTCCCGTCGGGCGGCGCTGGACTATATCCGCGCCGTTTCGCCGGACGGCTGGCACAACACCGAGGAGCCTCTTTGGGCCGCCTATGTGGAGCAGGCGCCCGCGATGCTGGAATTCATTGAGGCGCACAGCCCGACGCGGTTTATTCCCAACCGGGACCCCGACCCCTATGCCGAGGCGCCGGGCGGCATGACCTACGGGCGCAATATTTCGGCGGCGCCAATTCGGATCGCACAGCTTGGCCCCTGGCGCGACAAGGTCCGGGCGCCGACCTCTGATATGCGGATCAGCTATGAGGAGGTGATCGATAATTTTTTCTTCGCCAATCCAAAGAAGCACATGCCCCGTCTGCTGCCGCGCCTGATCTGGCGCAAGTTGACCGGTGCGCATACCCGTGGCCGCGCCTTGACCATTGGTCTGCTCAAGGGCTGCCTTGATCACGGCGTGGAAATCTGGCCCGAGACCTCGGCCAGGCGTCTGCAAACGACGGACGGCCGGGTTTGCGGGCTCGAGGTACAAACGAAGGACCGCTCCGTTATGGTCGAAGCCGCCAAGGGCGTTATTCTTGCCAGTGGCGGCTTTGAGTGGAACAAGGAGATGATGGCGGAACATTTCCCCGGCCCCGTGGAATGGACAGCCTCGCCCCAGACGAATTCAGGTGATGGCCAGCGCATGGCGGCCGAGGTGGGCGCCCGGCTTGACCATATGGATCAGGCCCTGGTGATGGGCGTGACGCCGGTAACTTACGAGGGCCGCATCATGGGCCAGCCGGCGGCGGATTACTTTCTGCCCCATAGCATGATCGTCAATCGTCACGGCCGCCGCTTCGTCAATGAAAAGCAGATGAATATCGGCTTGGCCTTCGCCGAGATGGACCCCGATACCGGGACCCCGGCGCATCTGCCCGCCTGGCGGATTTATGACGCTCAGTTCGCCGCGAAATACCCTCACGCCATGCCCAACAAAGCGGTCGCCGGCAATCATTTTCAAGCCGATAGCTTAGTTGAACTGGCGGCCATGATCGATGTCGAGGCTGAAGGATTGGTATCGACGGCGGAGAGGTTCTCCGATTTCGCCCGCGCCGGGATTGATGATGATTTTGGCCGGGGCGCCTCCATCTGGGACCGCAACCGGGGCGGTGATCCGGCGCATCTGCCCAATCCAACCCTTGGCACTATCGAGCGGCCACCGTTTTACGCCATGCCGTTCAAGGCGAGCTTTTTAGGCACTAAGGGCGGCGCGCGGACCAACGATAGGGGCGAGGTGCTGGATCACCAGGGCGCGGTCATCGGCGGCCTCTATGCCGCGGGCAACGTCATGGCGAACTCCTTCGGCTCCAAGGGTGTCGGTGCGGGCACCACCCTTGGTCCCTGCCTGACCTGGGGCTATATCGCAGCGTTGAGTGCTGTCGGCGCCCTTTAGTATCCTAGTTTTTCGCCGGTGGCGGTACGCCGTGCGTCTTGTCCATGTGCCGGCGGATGGCCTGGGCCCAGTGATCCATCGCCTGCTTGGTATAGTCCCAGGTGGAGTAGGCCTTGAGATAATCCGACATCGCCGTCCCCACACCCTTGTTCCAATGATATTTTAGGCCGATCCTGCGCTCGATATAGGCGGCGACCTGGCGGTTGCTTTGGCTGTCCAGGGCCTCCAACTCGATCGTCACCTCGCCGACGAACGGTGTGCTGCCCGTGTCGCCCTTGGCGACGCCCGTGCCGGCCTCGGCCACCCACAGGAAAGGCACGA
The DNA here is from genome assembly GCA_964462145.1 of uncultured Rhodospirillaceae bacterium. Lineage (GTDB taxonomy): Bacteria > Pseudomonadota > Alphaproteobacteria. The sequence continues at coordinate 11,056 of CAYWYB010000058.1, read as the reverse complement.
CCAAGGTGACCACGGAGGCGCTTGGCTTGTTCGGCACCAAATCGGTCATGGCGATCCGCAAGCGCAGGACATCCGGGCCAGGCTCCCGTACGACCGGGTATTTATCGCCCAAGGCATCGACGATGGCTTTGTGAAAGTAATCCGTCAGATCCTTGATTTCCGCCGGATCTATGCCTTTGTATTCGGCGTCTTCCTTGAGCCAGACCTTGATCCGCTCGACCATCAGTTTCTTGTAGCGCGAGAATTTGGTCTCTGGATCCTCATAGGCGTAGGTGTTTTCGGTGCCCGCCCGTAGTTTCAGCTTTGAATAGTCGGACAAAAAGTCCTTTGTTTTATATTCGCCGAATTGGCCCTGCTTCTTGCTATCCCCCGCGGCGGTGCCGGTGAAAATGAAACCCAATACAAATACAAAGACATATGCCCGCAAGCTCATTGCCGCTCTCATGGGTCGCTCCCCCTTTTTGCGCTATTCTCCTTTTGTGAAATGTAGCGGAGCGAGTGTTTGTCAATGTCGATCAAGGCCGACGCGGCCTTGGGCTTTCGCCTGGCCGATAATTGGCGAATTTGGCTTGTCGGATTGCGGGGTTGGTGAAACTATCTGAAACACGGAAAAGCAAAACAAAAAAAGCTGCGTTACCGAATAGGAGAGTTCAAATGCCATCGATTAGCCACCGGGAAAATATACTGGCCGTCTTTCGTGGCGAAATGGTCGATCGGATTCCGTGGATTCCGCGTATCGACCTTTGGCACAATGCCCAAGAATTCCGAGGCACCATGCCCAAACAGTTCGAGGGCATGTCGGTGGAGGATGTGCATCGTTCGTTGGGCTGGCCGTTGCACAAGATGTCGGCGGAATACAGCCGGGCGGAAAAGCCCGAAGACATGCATCACCGCGCCATCGGGCTTTATGATCTGAAGGAATTTCCCTGCGGCTTCGAATTTTCTTCCGATGTGGATATCCAGGTCACGACCGAGTTGGAGAACGGTGACGAGATGACGCGCGTTGTCTACACCACGCCGGTGGGCACGGTCAGCGTACTGCATGGCTTCACGGCGGAAATGAAAAAGGCCGGCGCATCGATTTCATGGGTCAAGGAACACGCCATCAAGGGCCCCGAGGACTACAAGGTGCTGGCGCATATCTTCGGCAACCTGACCATTAAGCCGGCCTATGAACGCTTCAACGCCTGGCGCGACGATGTCGGCGATGACGGCATCGCCATCGCGCAAGGGATCGGTATCTCTTGCGCCTCGCCCATGCACTTCATTCAAAAATCCTTCATGGACGCCACCGATTTCTATATTCACCACCATGACTATCCGCGCGAGATGGCTGAACTGCTCGACGCCCTGGAAGGCGTTTACGAACAGCTGCTCGAGACCCTCTCGGGTGTCGAGATGGATGCCATGATGTGGGTCTCCAACGTCGATGACATGATCACGTATCCGTCGCTATATGCGGAACATTTTCAGCCCTGGTGCCTGAAGGCGTCCGAGGTGCTGAAGGCCAAGGGCGTCTCCATGGTCTGCCATCCCGATGGCGAGAACCAGGGCCTGATGGAGTTGCTGACGCAAAGCGGCATGGATGTGGCGGACGCGGTGACGCCCTATCCCATGACCAAGGTGAAGATCGAGGATTATTACGAGCAATGGTGCAGGCCCGGTCATATGACGATCCACGGCGGCATCCCCGAGATGCTGTTGCTGGAGAAATCATCGACCATGGAAGACCTCAAGGACTTCATGGATAATTTGTTCAAGACCATTTCGCCGGGCCATCATTTCGTCGCCTCGATCGGTGACACGACACCACCCGACGCGGACTTCTCCCGCCTCGAATACATTGGCGAGCGCATTGAGAAAGAGGGCGGCCTGCCGCTGGCCGCGGGCAGCTACCGCCCGGTCACGGACGCCGGCCTGGAAGCGGCCGCGCGGGCGGTGACGCCTAAAACAACCGAAGAAACCATCGCCGAGATGGATGTCGGAGAAGTTTACGAGCAGATTACCAACGATGTCCTGGAGGGCGAGGAGGAAGATATCCTGGTGCATGCCCAGGAACTATTGGATCAGGGCTATCCGGCGCAGGATATCCTGAACAAGGGCATGCTGCCGGCGATGGATGTGATCGGCAGCCGCTTTACCGATGGCACCGTGTTCATTCCCGAAGTGCTGCTTTCGGCCCGGGCCATGAATGACGGTCTGAGCCTGCTGGAACCGCATCTGGCGACCTCCAACGTCAAGCGCGGCGGGCGGGTGCTGATCGGCACCGTGCTGGGGGATCTGCACGATATCGGTAAGAACATGGTGCTCTCCATGCTCAAGGGCACCGGCTTTCAGGTCACCGACATGGGGGTCAATGTGTCCACCACGGAGGTGGTTGAACAGGTCCGCGAACACCGGCCCGACATCGTGGCGCTGTCGGCGCTGTTGACCACCACCATGCCGCAGATGAAAGAGATTATCGATGCCCTGGCCGAGGCTGGGCTGCGCGATGATGTGAAGGTGATCGTCGGCGGCGCACCGGTCAATCAGATGTTCGCTGATCACGTCGGCGCCGACGGCTATGCCATGGATGCCGGCGATGCGGTGGCGGTAGCCAAGGAATTGGCGCCGAGCTAGAATATTTAGCACTGGTTTGGGGAAACCTTGGGGGAGTGACGGCGGCGGAAATTAAGAACGGAGCCCACGACATGACCCATCGAGAAACCCTTCTGGCGGTATTCAACGGCGAGACCGTGGACAAACTGCCGTGGATTCCCCGCATCGACCTTTGGCACAACGCCCAGGAAATCCGGGGCACCATGCCGAAAAGATTCGAGGGCATGCAGGTCGAGGACATCCATCGCGCCATGGGCTGGCCCCTGCACAAGATGGCGCCGGAATTCAGCCGCCCGGAAAAGCCCGAAGATTTGACCCACATCGGTATTGGTCTGTTTGACCTGAAGGAATACCCCTGCAGCTTCGAATTCTCTTCCGATGTTGAAATAAATGTCAGCCATGACAACCGGGACGGCGGTGAGATGACCATCGTCGAATACCACACCCCGGTCGGCAACGTGCGGGTGACCCACGGCTACACCAGGGAAATGCGAAACGCCGGTGCCTCCATTGCCTGGGTCAAGGAACACGCCATCAAAGGCCCCGGGGACTACAAGGTGCTGGCGCATATTTTCGGCAATCTGACCATAAAGCCGGCCTATGACCGCTTTAATAAATGGCGGGCTTCGGTGGGCGACGACGGCGTGGCCTGGGCCCAGGGGCTGGGCCTGATCTGCGGTTCGCCCATGCATTTCATCCAGAAAACCTTTTTGGACGCCACCGATTTCTACATCCACCATCATGACCACGCCAAGGAAATGGCCGAGCTGCTGGCCGCCATGGAGGGGGTGTATGATCAGATGCTGGAGGTGCTTTCCGGCGCCGATATGGATGCCATTTTGTGGATGGCGAACGTCGATGACATGATTACCTATCCCACCCTGTACGCGGAGTATTTCCAGCCCTGGTGTCTAAAAGCCTCTGAAATATTGAAAGCCAAGGGCGTCATCATGGCCTGCCATCCCGATGGCGAGAACCAGGGCCTGATGGAATTGCTGACGCAAAGCGGCATGGATGTGGCCGATGCCGTGACCCCCTATCCCATGACCAAGGTGAAGATCGAGGACTATTACGATCAATGGTGCCGGCCGGGCCATCTGACCATCCATGGCGGTATCCCGGAAATGCTGCTGTTGGAGAAATCGTCCACCCTCGACGACCTCAAGGATTACATGGACAACCTGTTCAAGGCTGTTGCGCCGGGGCATCATTTCGTAGCCTCGATCGGCGACACCACGCCGCCTGACGCGGAATTCTCCCGCCTGGAATACATCGGCGAGCGCATTGAGAAAGAAGGCTCGCTGCCGCTTGCCGCAGGCAGTTATCGCCCGGTTTCGGAGGCCGGCCTGGCGGCGGCCGCGCAGGCAGCCACGCCAATGTCGACGGAAGAGACCATCGCCGAGATGGACGTGGGCGAGGCCTATGAACAGGTCACCAACGATGTCCTTGAGGGCGAGGAGGAAGACATTCTGGTGCATGCTCAGGAACTGCTGGATCAGGGCTATCCGGCCCAGGATATCCTGAACAAGGGCATGCTGCCGGCGATGGACGTGATCGGCGGCCGTTTTTCCGACGGTACGGTCTTCATTCCCGAGGTGCTGCTTTCGGCCCGGGCCATGAATGACGGCCTGAAGCTGCTGGAGCCACATCTGGTAACCTCCAACGTCAAGCGCGGCGGGCGGGTGCTGATCGGCACGGTGCTGGGCGATCTGCACGATATCGGCAAGAACATGGTGCTTTCGATGATGAAGGGTACCGGTTTCGAAGTGATTGACATGGGCGTCAACGTCTCCACCAAGGAGGTGGTCGAGCAGGTGCGCGAACACCGTCCCGATATCCTGGGGCTGTCGGCGCTGTTGACTACGACGATGCCGCAGATGAAGGAAATCATCGATGCCCTGGCGGAGGCCGGGCTGCGCGATGGCTTGAAGATCATCGTCGGCGGCGCGCCGGTCAATCAGATGTTCGCCGACCATGTCGGTGCCGACGGCTATGCCCAGGACGCGGGCGAAGCCGTTGCCGTCGCCAAACAGAAAATGGAAGAAATACAAGAAATGCACGGCTAGCGACCTGATCGATCATGGCGGATCTTGCCTGCGGCGCCACGGCTGCCCATATACGCCTGTAGTGGCGCGATGCCATGAAGACGTCTGCGGAAGGCTGTGGGGATATGTCGGTCTACGGCAAATACATCCTGCCTTGGGGCATCAATCTTGCCTGTGGCGGCAGGCCAATCGCCAAACAGCGGGCCAAGATCGTGCCGCGCGCCAGGGGCGAGGTGCTGGAGGTCGGCATCGGTTCGGGCCTGAACCTGCCATTCTATGATACCGCGAAAGTTCAAAAGGTCTGGGGCCTGGAGCCCAGCCCCGAGATGCGCCGCATGGCCGAGGGCGTGGCGCGTGGCGTGGCGTTGGAGGTGGCGTTCCTGGAGCTGCCGGGCGAGGCAATACCCCTGCCTGACCACAGCGTCGATACGGTATTGGTAAGTTATACCCTGTGTACGATCGACGATGCCGCTTTGGCATTGCAGCAGATCCGCCGGGTGCTGAAGCCGGGCGCCGAGTTGTTGTTTTGCGAACACGGCCTGGCGCCCGATGATGGTGTTGCCCGTTGGCAGAACCGCATTGATCCGCTGTGGAGCAAGGTTTCGGGCGGCTGCCATCTGAACCGGCCCATTGATGTGCTGATCGCTTCCGCCGGTTTCCGCATGGCGGAATTGGAAACCATGTATCTTCCTGGCCCCCGCACCCATACTTTCAATTATTGGGGGGCGGCCGTGGCCGAGTCGTGAGTATGGAAAACATGCGGGCAATGGTGCTGCGGGCCCAGGGTCAACCATTGCGGCTGTCGCAGGTGCCGCGCCCAAAACCCGGTCCGGATCAGGTTCTGATCAAGGTCGGGGCCTGCGCCGTCTGCAGGACGGATTTGCACATCGTTGATGGTGATTTGCAGCAGCCGAAACTGCCCCTGATCCCCGGCCACGAAGTCATTGGCGTGGTCGTTGAATCCGGCGCGGCGGTGGCTGGCATCGCGCCTGGCGACCGGGTCGGGGTGCCCTGGCTGGGCGGCACCTGTGGGGATTGCCAATTCTGCCGGGCCGGGCGGGAGAATCTATGCGATCAGGCGCAGTTTACCGGCTATGACCTGGATGGTGGCTTTGCCGAATACATGGTCGCCAACGGCGCCTATGTCTTTCCCATTCCTGATGCCTATGACGATGTCGCCGCAGCACCTCTGATGTGTGCCGGCCTGATCGGCTTTCGCGCCTGCCGCATGGTCGGCGCGGCGCGGCGGATCGGCTTATACGGTTTTGGCGCGGCGGCCCACATCATTGCCCAGGTCGCCAAGCATCAGGGCAGGGAGGTGCATGCCTTTACCAGGGCGGGCGACGAGAATGGTCAGGCGTTCGCCCGCCGGCTTGGTGCTGTTTGGGCCGGGGGATCGGAGCAACTGCCGCCCCAGCCATTGGATGCGGCAATCATCTTCGCGCCCGTGGGACAGCTTGTCCCCGCGGCTCTACGCGCCGTCAGGAAGGGCGGCAAGGTAATCTGCGCCGGCATTCATATGAGCGATATTCCTGCCTTTCCCTACGATCTGCTCTGGGGCGAACGGGAAGTTCGTTCCGTCGCCAACCTGACGCGGGCGGATGGCCTTGAGTTTCTGGATATAGCGCCCCAGGTGCCGGTCAAGACCAGCAATCATGTCTATCCGTTGGCCAAGGCCAATCAGGCCTTGGACGACCTCCGGGCCGGGCGCTTCGAGGGCGCCGCCGTGTTGGTCATGAACTAGCGATACTATTTCACGGTTACGCAAGTGCAGTCGGCCTGGGCCGAAACCTTGTGCGAGATGCTGCCCAGCAGCAGCCCCTTGAAGTCACTGAGGCCCCGGCTGCCCATGACGATCATGGATGCTTTGTTCTTGGCCGCGAGTTCCAGAATGATTTCAGCCGGATCGCCTTCCAGGGTGAATTTGCTGATCTTCTTCACGCCGGCTTTCTGAGCGGCCTTTTCGGCCCGCTCCATGATCTGCCCGCCAATCGCCTCGACCAGTTCCCGTGGTGGCGGCACGGTGACAAAGCCCACCGCGGCGCCGGCGGCGGCGACTTCGCGGTGGAAGTCGACTTCGTAATTTTCCAGCAGGTCACGCTGAGCTTTCGACAGGCCGCGGCGGGTGGCCAGCGCACGTAGCGTCTCCGAACGCGCATTGGTCAGCAGTACATGCACCAGAAGCAGCCGTGCGCCATATTTCGCGCCCAAGTCCGAGGCTAGTGCCAGTGCCTTTTTCGCGTGTTCGGACCCATCGGTTGCCACGAGTATGGTTTTGATCATTGCCTTGCCCTCCGCCAATCGCGAACCATTCGCTTCATTGTAGCGATGTTATTACGTAGTGCTGATGGTGGCCTTGATAAGGATCAAAAACAAGGGCTCCCGAAACTACAGCCGGGTGTTGGAGAAATGCAGAATGCCATCCATGGTTTCGAATTGGCCCCAAGGTGTGTCGTGCTTGCCAAAGGGGGCATAGTCGAATTCACAGTCCCATTCATGTTCGAAGAACAGATCCCACAACCCGGCATGAATATCGGCGCGGTGGGTGCCGATGTGGATCCGTTTTACGCGGCGGTTCAGCATCTCCATCGCCGGCGGGATCACCGTATCCTCGGCGCCCTGGATATCCATGTCGATCAAATCCACATGCGGTAACGGCGCCAGAATGTCCGCCAGGGGCATAGCCGAGACGAATTTGTAGTCGAAGATATCCCGGCCTGCCGCGCTGTCATAGGGAATTTGCATGCCGCAACGCCCGCCAAGCATCAAGTTCCACAATACCTCTGGAGTTTGCTTCCGTTCGACCAACTGCTTGACGGTTGCCTTAATGTCCTCTTCTTTAACAATGCCGTTGTAATATATGCCTGAGCCCAACTGAAAAAGTCTTGGGTCGCTGCTGGCGCTAACGGCGGTATTGATCAGCCAGTGGTCCAGTGGATCAATGCCATTGGCCCTCAGGTGGCGCTTGGCCCACTCGAAATGGGTTGGCTCCGCCTCGACGATGGTCAATTGGCTGGGCATCGGGTTCAGCTTTTGTAGTAGACGGTGGGCATCGACGGAACGGGCTGCGTAGCCGCCGCCCAATTCGATCATGACGAAACGTTCCCGCGCCGCGCTAACGGCCTTGTAGATCGCCGCGAACTCAAAAAACGGCTCGCCATCCGGTACTTTTGGCAGAAGCATTTCCGGCGCTTGATCTGGCTCGCCCCGCTCGACGTTGGACGGGTGGTGACGCTCAAGGAATTCCTGGTCGGTCATCACGCCTAGAAAATTGCTGACGCTGCCGCTCGGGCAAGGCTCCGGCCAGGGTGTTAGCCCAGCAAAGGTCTCGATCAGTGGACCCAGTTCGTTCATGGTTGTCTCCGTCCCGGCACCGGACTGTAAATGGTGTAGGGACGGAGTATCGGACGGTATGGTTAATGGTGCCTTAAACTGGCCGTTTCAGGTCGTCAGATCGGCACTTTTATATCCAGCCAACCGTGCGGCGTGGTGGTTGCCAGATCGCCTTTCCGAAGCAGGACATTGGTGGTCTCCGAAACCACCAGGGCCGGGCCCGGCACGGTTTGACCCGCCGTCAGGGTATCGAAATCATAAACCGGGGCATCCAGCCATTCGCCAAGATAGATCCGCCGCTGGCCGATCGCCGGCGTTGGCGCGCCGGTTGCGGCCAAGGGTTCCTCCGGCAAAGCGGGCAGGGCGCCGACGGTGGCGACGCGGGCGTTGATCAGAACCGGGTCCTGATCCGCCAGGCTGTAGGTATAAAGCGCCTCGTGCCGGTGTTCGAATGCGGCCTTGATCCGGGCCAGCAGGTCGGGTGCGGCGAAATCGATCTGGTCCAGGGGCACGTCGATCTCGAAAATCTGTTCGCCATAGCGCATATCGGCGGAGCGGACGGAACTAATGGCGCCATCGAACCAACTGCGCAACCGCTGCTGGCCCTCGGCCTCCATCTCTTCATACAGTTTGTTGATGGCCGCGACATCTAGGGCCGAGGTATCGCCGATATGGGTCCGGGTAACCTCCAGGCGCAATTCCGTGGCCAGCATGCCCCAGGCCGACAGCACCGAGGCGATGCGCGGCACCACGACCCGGCCCAGGTTGAGCTGCCGGGCCATCTCGGTACCGTGCAGACCGGCAGCACCACCAAAGGCCAGCAGCGCGAAACGGCGCGGATCGACGCCCCGGCGCACCGTGGCCAGGCGCACGCCCTCGGCCATTTGCGTGTTGACGACCCGGTGCACGCCCTCGGCCGCGCGCACGCCGGTGATGCCAAGGGATGTGCCAAGGCGCTCCAGGGCGGCCTCCGCCGCGCCCAGGTCCAGGCGCGCGCGCCCGCCCAGGAAGTTTTCCGGATCGAGATAGCCCAGCACCATGGAGGCATCGGTTACCGTCGGCTCCGTGCCGCCATTGCCATAGCAGGCCGGGCCCGGAATGGCGCCGGCGCTCTGTGGGCCAACTTCCAGCAGGCCGCCTGCACCAACCCGTGCGATGGAACCGCCGCCCGCGCCCAGGGTGACGATATCCAGGCTGGGCAGGGCAATACGGGAATTCGCGATCTGCCGGTCCGAAGCAAGGGTCGCCTGGCCATCGACGATCAGGGAGATATCCGATGATGTCCCGCCCATATCAAAGGGGATCAGATCATCGATGCCGACCAGTTCGGCGGCATGGCGGGCGCCCGAAACACCGCCCGCCGGGCCGGAAAGTACCGTGCCCGCCGCCATGCGAATGGCCTCGGCAATCGGCGCGATGCCACCGTGCGATAGAATGATAAGCACCGGCCCACCATAGCCGGCGGTCTTCAGGGCCTGTTCCAGACGGGAAAGATAGCCGGCCAGGATCGGCGCCACATAGGCATTGACCACGGTGGTGGAGACCCGCTCGTATTCCTTGATCTGCGGCAGCACTTCCGAGGACAGGCAGACATGCACGTCCGGCAGGGCCTCGGCCAGGGCTGCCCGCGTCAATTTCTCGTGCCGGTCATCTCGATAGGCATGCAGATAGCAAACCGCGACCGAGGTTACTTTTTCGCGCTTCAACCGCCCAATGGCCTTGGCCAGGGAGGCCTCGTCGAGGGGAATGGCGATGTCGCCATCGGCCTTGATGCGCTCCTCGACGCCGAGGCACAGATGCCGCGGCACAAGGGCTTCGGGCCGAGGCAAACGCAGGTTGTAGCGTTCCGGCTTCAGTCCCTCGCGCATTTCCAGCACATCCCGGTGACCGGCAGTGGTCAGCAGGCCGACCTTGGCGCCTTTGCGCTCCAGCAACGCGTTGGTGGCGACGGTGGTGCCATGCACGATGCGTTCGGTGCGGGCCAGCAGTTCCGCCAATTGCAGACCCAGGCTCTCCGCCACCTGAGTCAGGCCATTCATCACGCCGATGGATTGATCGGCGGGCGTGGACGGCGTCTTGCCCAGAGTAACCTGGCCCTCGCCGTCAATCGCGACCAGGTCGGTGAAGGTGCCGCCGACGTCGATACCAATACGATACATCCCGCTAGCCACCTGTCTTTGCCCGCTTGGTCACGTAACCGTTTTTCCGGTCATAATCCCTGGCGGCCTGATCCCGTTCGCTGGGCGCTCCCCAGCCGCCACCGCCCGCCGAATGGACCTCGAATATAGTGCCGGCGGGAACGGTGATGCCTTCTTCCTTAGTGCTCAGTACCTTTGGCCGGCGGCCCGGCGCCCGCATCAGATAGCGGTGCGGGGCGCCATCCTGACCGCCCAGAATACCAGCGGAACCGTGGCGGGCGCCATCGCCGGCAGTATTGCCGTGGCAGGCCGTCTCAGTCTCTACCTGCAATTCCAGATCGACACCCGTGCCGCCGACATATTTGCCGTCGCCGCCTGAATTGGGGCGATATTCATGACGCCGGAAATACAACGGAAAGCGGGATTCCGCGACCTCGATGGAGCCGAACTTGAGGCCCCCCGTGGAATGCCATTCGCCGGAGCCATGCCAGCCGTCGCCACCCGGGGAAGCGCCCGCGCCGGGCCGGGCGTGGAACATATGCCAGATGAACTGCTTGCCGTTGCGCGGGTCCTCGCCCTTGATGGCAATACGGAAACGCCGGCCCCAGCCGGCCATGGCGCGGTCGGGACAAGCCGGCGCCAGGGCTCTGATAATGGCCTCGATAATCTCCTGGGCGCAGTGCGAGGTGGACAGGGTGACCGGCGCGCCGGGCTTGGCCCAAACCACGCTGCCTTCCCGTGCAACCACCTTCACGGGGCGTAGGGAGCCGTCATTCTTTGGCGTTTCCGGATCAAACAGGAACGCCAACGCCATGGCCACGGCGGACTGCATGTTGGCATGGGAGGAATTGACGAAGGATGTTACCTCGTCATCGGAGGCACTCAGGTCGACTTCCAACCCATCGCCCTGTTTGCTGACCTTGGCGCGGATGGCGATGTCCT
>CAYWYB010000057.1:0-20579 GCA_964462145.1 uncultured Rhodospirillaceae bacterium | reverse complement strand
CAGGATGACTGATCAGCGGAAAGCCGAAAGTCCAGACGTCATGTTGCACAATCACCCAATATCTAAATACTAAAACAAATATTCCCGATTTATTGTTTTTCTATTGCACAAAAGGCAACAAAATTCTAATATTATTCCTGAATTATGAAGTCCGTGCATTTGCAATTGTCTGATTTTCTTAGAGGAACTGGTAACATGGCTGAACAAGGTACTGATCTTAGTGAACTATTGACGCTAACCACGGACATTGTTGCATCCCATGTTTCTAACAACGGCGTTCCTGTCAGTGAATTACCGCAATTGATTCAGCAGGTCTACGCGACTTTAGCAGAACTTGGCAAGGAAGCTGCCCCGGCTGCGGAAAAACCGCAACCAGCCGTGCCAATCCGGAAATCAATTACACCGGATTTCATTATCTGCCTGGAAGACGGCAAGAAACTGAAAATGCTGAAACGGCATTTGAAGACCGCCTACGACATGACACCCGATCAGTACCGGGAGCGCTGGGGTTTAGCCTCGGACTATCCCATGGTTGCGCCGAATTATGCGGAACAACGCCGCGACTTGGCCAAGAAAATTGGTCTGGGCACATCACGAAGCCGCCGCGGAGCGGCTTAAAGGGATCTTTCATCGTCACGCTCTAGGTGGTTGGACGGCTGGGGGGTAGGATTGCATGCCGGGGCATATAGAACGGCTTTGTATGGAACGCGGTCTGCGGATGACCGGGCAACGCCGCGTCGTGGCTCGCGTACTGTCGGAAGCCGACGATCATCCCGACGCGGAAGAGGTTTATCGCCGGGCCAGCAAGCTGGATCCGAAAATATCTATTGCAACCGTCTATCGCACCCTGCGCATTTTTGAGGACGCGGGCATTTTGCAGCGCCTGGAATTCGGTGATGGCCGGGCTCGATTTGAGCGTGCCGAAAGCGATCATCATGATCATTTGATCGACACCGAAAGCGGCAAGGTGATCGAATTTCAGAACGAACAAATGGAACGATTGCAGGAAAAAATCGCAGCCGATCTGGGCTTCCGTCTGGTCGGTCATCGAATGGAACTATACGGTGTACCTTTGCAGGACGGGCGCCCTTCGAGCAGCGGCGATGACGACGGGAATGACGGCGGCGACTAGAGCCGCTCCCAGCGCCGGAACTACCCCCAGATCATCGGCCCCGGAAGATATCGAAACGCATAGGTTGACGGCGGCCTGACTTCTTGACTATTTGCGCCCTATTGATAGTGTTTTCCCTGATAACATAGTGTGGAGCGCGATAAGGGAATGAACCAACATCGCCAGCGCCCGAATATATACCGGGCGCGCGAGAGCGAAACCAATAGCGGACGCCGGGTAGCCGGCGGTGGTTATTGCGGACGCGGTCGGCCTCCCTTGCCCCGAAAATTCCTTGGCTAAGAAACTTTTTATCCGCACCTACGGGTGCCAGATGAACGTCTATGATTCGGCCCGCATGGCGGATGTCCTGGCGCCCCTGGGTTATGCCCAGGCCGACGGCCCGGAAGAGGCGGACATGGTTATTCTCAACACCTGCCACATCCGCGAAAAAGCAGCGGAGAAAGTCTATTCCGAGCTGGGCCGCCTGCGCCAGATCAAGGAACAGCGGGTAGAGGACAATCCGGAAGACCCAGGCCCGGTGCTTGCCGTCGCCGGTTGCGTGGCCCAGGCCGAGGGGGCCGAGATGCTCGCCAGGGCGCCGTTTCTGGACATTGTCCTTGGCCCGCAAACCTATCACCGCCTGCCCGAAATGATCGCCCGCGCCGAGCGCGCCGCGAAAAAAGGCGCCGCGAAAAAAAACGGTGGTACGCAAGGCCGCAAGGGCGCGGGGGTACTGGATACGGAATTCCCGGACGAGGCAAAATTCGACCATCTGCCGAAGGCCCGCGCGGATATCGCGGCGGCGGGCTGTACCGCGTTTCTGACCATCCAGGAAGGCTGCGACAAATTCTGCACCTTCTGCGTTGTGCCCTATACCAGGGGCGTGGAATTCTCGCGCCCCGGTCAGGCGGTTTTGGCGGAGTGCCAGGCCCTGGTCGAGGCCGGCGTACGCGAGGTCACCCTGCTGGGCCAAAATGTCAACGCCTACCACGGCGCGGCACCGGACGCGGGCGCCAGCGGCACCACCGCCACGACATGGGATCTGGCCGAATTGATTGCCCAACTGGCCGGGATCGATGGTCTGGAGCGGATCCGCTACACCACGTCTCATCCCACGGACATGGCCGACAGCCTGTATGCCGCGCACGGCAACTGCGAAAAATTGATGCCCTACCTGCATCTGCCGGCACAGTCGGGATCGGACCGCATACTGGCCGCCATGAACAGGGGCTATACTGCGGCGGAATACCGGGCCAGCGTCGCGCGTCTGCGCCAGGTGCGGCCCGACATTGCCCTCTCGGGAGATTTCATTGTCGGCTTTCCCGGCGAGACCGACGCGGACTTCGAGGCCACCATGGAGCTGGTGGCGGAGGTCAACTACGCGCAGGCCTATTCCTTTAAATACAGCCCCCGCCCCGGCACGCCGGCGGCCTTGCTGGAAAATCAAGTACCCGACGATGTGCGCGGCGAAAGGCTGCAACGGCTACAGGCCCTGTTGGACAGCCAGCAACAGGCCTTTAATCAGCAGATGGTGGGCCGGCGCATGCGCCTGTTGCTGGACCGGCCTGGCCGGCGGCCCGGTCAATTGGTTGGCCGCAGCCCATATATGCAAGCGGTGCATCTGGATGGCCCGGCTTCGATGCTGGGGCGAATGGTCGAGGTTGAGATCACCGATGCCCATGCCAACAGCCTGGCGGGCCAATTGTTTAGCGGCGATCAAGCAGCGGATATACGACGGGCGGCAACGATGCCGCCGGCGAGCAAGGCAAGCAACATGGAGCAGATAATTTGAACATGGCAACAAATGGCGGCGAACCGGCCCTGGTGATCGATTTTGATGATACCCGGTTGCTGGCGCCGCTGTTTGGCGAGCATGACCGCCACTTGGCCCGGATTGAGCAACGGCTGGGCCTGTCGCTGGTGCCGAGGGGTAACAGAGTAGCGATCCTGGGCGAGGCACATTCAGCGGCGGTGGCCCGCGCCGCCCTCGAAGATCTGTACCAGCGCCTGAAAGGCGGTCTGGAAGTCACGGTGGCGGATGTGGATGGCGCCGTCCGCATGGCCGAGGTGCAACCGCTCGAACAAACCGAAACGCAATCGCGGTCCGATGCAACCGGCGAAGGGACCAAGGCGGCAAAATCCGAGCGTAAATCCCAGCGTAAATCCAAGAGCAAACCTGAAAGCGCGTCACGGCGGACAACCGGCGCGGAAGACACGCTCATCAGAACTCAGAAAAAACTGATCACCCCGCGCTCGCCGAAGCAGGCGGCGTATGTGGACGCCATGCGGCATCATGATCTGGTCTTTGGCTTGGGCCCGGCTGGTACTGGTAAGACCTATCTGGCAGTCGCGATCGCGGTTTCCATGTTGCTGGAAGAGGCCGTGGAACGCATCGTTCTAACCCGCCCGGCGGTCGAGGCCGGCGAACGCCTTGGCTTTCTGCCCGGCGCGCTGGAGGAAAAGGTCGATCCATATATGCGGCCCATGTACGATGCGCTGTACGACATGATGCCAGGCGACCGAGTTTTGCGCCGCCGTGACGCGGGCGATATCGAGGTGGCGCCGCTTGCCTATATGCGCGGCCGCACCTTGTCCAACGCCTGTATTATCCTGGACGAGGCGCAAAATACCACACCGGTACAGATGAAGATGTTTCTGACCCGCATGGGCGAGAACAGCCGCATGGTGGTGACGGGCGATCCGTCCCAGGTTGACCTGCCGGCGGGAACACCGTCCGGTCTTAAAGATGCATTGGGCATTCTGGGCGGCATCGGGGGCATCAAGATGATTGAATTCGGCGCCGACGATGTGGTCCGCCATCCCCTGGTCGGTACCATCGTGCGGGCCTACGATCAGGCCGGCAAGACAAGAGCCGGCAGGGACTAGAAATGCAGGGCAACGACGACGGTCCAGATACGCCGGCCGGCACACCGCCCGGTACATCACCCGGTACGCCACCTATCTCGGGGCCTATGGGTCCCGGCGGTTTGGCGGAAACACGCGAGGCGCTGCGCAAGGCGGCCGTCGTGGCCCTGGCGGACGACCGTTGGCAGCGCTGGCGGCCGGTGCGGGATATCGCCGCCGTGCTGGGCTTTATCGTGCTGATGACTATGTTGTTGATCCAGCCCGGTGGCGGCAGGGTGGCGCAACCCGCCATTGATACCGTGGCCCAGGCGACGATCCGCGCCGGCCGTGATGTCCTGATTGAGGACCGCGCAGCAACCGAGGCCCGCCGAGAAGAAGTCCGGGCCGGGGTCGCCGAAATCTTTGACTATGATTCCGATCTCTATTTTGGCCTCGGCGACAAGGTATTCAAAGCGCTGGCCAATCTGAAGGCGCGAAAAGCGGACGACGCCAAGCCGGCGGCGGACCGCAGGGCCGCCTTTCAGGAAGAACTTGGCGCCGCCGTTGGCAGCGGCGTCTTTGCCCTGCTCGAAGGCCTGGCCGATCCCAGCGATGCGGCACTGGCGATCAATTTCTTTCTAAACATGGGCCTCGACCGCCAGGTGATCGCCGACCGTGGCGCCCTGCCATCCGGAAGCGACTCCGGCGCCGGCGGCAGTCTGGAAATCTGGGACCTGAGCCTGAAAATGGGTTCGCGCCGGGAAAACACCGTCGGCATCATTGATTTACGCCAATTGCGCCGCCTGATGACGGCCCGGGCCGGCGATGCCCCCTATGGTGAAGCCCGTATCGTACGCAGCTGGATTCTGCAAGCGGCGCAGGAGATTGCGCGGCCAAATCTGCAACCCAACCAGGTCGCCAGCCAGAAACGGCGCGACCAAGCAGTGGCGGGTGTCGAACCCGTGTTTCTGCGGATCAAGGCGGGCGAGGTTATCGTTCGCCGGGGCGACCGGGTTACCGCCATGGCCTGGCGCCGTATTGGCATCCTGAACGAGAATGCCGACGGGCGTCAGGTCTGGCGTGAAATGGTTGCCGTCGCGAGTTTGTTAGTAGGCTTTCTGCTGCTGGGCGCGATCTTTTTCTCCCGCGCCCGGGTGCCGCTCAGCTTTGGCCGAAAATCCGCATATCTGACCCTGAGTATTGTCGCCGCCACCTCCCTAATCGGTGTCGCCATGTTCTATGCCGGCCTGGGTTTTGCCGACGGCATGGGCTTTGATCCCGACGCCGCCGCCTATTTCATACCCTTGGCGCTGGCCACGGTGTTGGTATCGTTGCTGGTCGATGCGCGGACATCGTTGCTGGTCGGGGTGGTTTTGACTTTGTTCCTGGCCTATCGGGTGAATGGCGATTTGTGGCTGGCAACGAATTACATCGTCGGTGCCCTGGTCGCCGGCATCGCCGCCCGGCGCAGCCGCCGTCGCATTGATCTGTTGCGCATTGGCCTGATGGTGGCCCTGGCCCAGGCGGCCATGGTGCCGGTCACCGTGACCCTTGCCGGCCATGCCATGGGCAGCGAACATCTTCCCCTGATGCTCGGCGCGGTGGTCTCGGGCCTGTTGGTCGGGGTAGCGACATTGGGCCTGTTGCCGGCCTTTGAATGGCTGTTCGACGAGACCACGGATACCCGTCTGCTGGAGTTGGCCTCGGCCGACAATCCGCTGTTGAAGGAATTGGCCCTGAAGGCGCCGGGCACCTATTACCATTCCACCATGGTCGCCAACCTGGCGGAAGCCGGCGCCGAGGCCATTGGCGCCAATGGCCTTATGTGCCGCGTCATGGCCCTGTATCACGATATCGGCAAGCTGCAACGGCCGGCCTATTTCATGGAAAACCAGCGCGGCAGCGACAATATTCACGCCCGCCTGGCGCCCGATGTTTCAGCCCGGGTGATCCTGCATCATATTCTCGACGGCCTGGAGATGGCGCGCAAGGCCAAGCTGGGCCGGTTGATTCTGGAGGGCATCGCCCAGCATCAGGGAACAACGCTGTTGCGGGTGTTCCATGAAAAGGCCAAGGCCCAAGGTTTTAATGGCCCCGAGGAAGACTACCGTTATCCCGGACCTCGGCCGCAGCGGCGGGAAGCCGGCATTCTATTGCTGGCCGATTCCATCGAAGCCGCGACCAGAGCCCTGAAAGATCCGACCGCGGCAAGCGTTGGCGCGCGAGTCCGCGATGTTATCGAGATGCGCGTCAGCGAAGGCGAGCTGGATGACTGCAATCTGACCCTGCGCGATCTGGACATTATCGAAACCACGTTTACCCGCACCTTGACCCTGGGTGTATTCCACAATCGTGTCGATTATCCACCCATGGCGACACCGACTGGTTCCACGCTGGAGGGTGATACGGAAGGCGAAACGAGAGGCGATGCAGATAGAGATCATCGTGTCCACCCCCTGCCGGGCGTGGCTGACCGACCTGCCTGACGCGGTGGAGATCAGTCGAAACACCGTGGCCGCCGTTTTGACCGACGCCGGTCCGCTGGATGCTGTTCTGGCCGGCCGGGAAATCGAGGTTGGCGTGAGGCTGACCGACGAGGGAGAGATGCGGCAACTTAACAGGGATTTTCGCCAAACCGACAAGGCAACCAATGTATTGTCCTTTGCCGGCGATAACGATGATGATACCGGCCCGGCGGCAAACAATCCGCAAATGCCATTGTTACTGGGCGATATCGTGCTGGCCCATGGCGTGGTCAGCGGCGAAGCACGGGATCAGGGCAAGCGTTTGCATGATCATTTTTGCCACTTGCTGGTTCATGGTACGCTGCACCTGCTGGGCTTGGATCACATGGACGAGGAAGAGGCGCAAACAATGGAAGAGCGGGAAGTGGCGATCCTGGCCCGTATGGACATTGCCAACCCCTATCTGTTGGCGGACCAGCATGTATCATTGGATCTGACATGAGTGATTCATCCGACCTTCCAGCATCCGGCAAACCGCGCAACGGCGGCGCCAAACCTCAGGGCACGAACATGCCCGAAGCCGGTGGCGGCGGCTTTCTCCATTGGTTGAGCAATCTGTTGCGTGGCGGCGGCGATACGGATCTGAAGGAAAGCATCGAGGAAGTCATTGACGAGCACGAGGCGCTGACGCCGGTGATGAACCCGGAACAGCGCGAAATGCTGATGAACATCATCAGCTTTGGCGAATTGGAAGTGGATGACGTGATGGTGCCCCGCACCGACATCGTGGCGCTGGAGGCTGGCGCCTCGACCGCGGATGTGGTCAGCACCTTTCGCCAGGCCCATCATTCCCGTCTACCGGTCTATCGCGAGACCCTCGATGACATTGCCGGCTTTGTTCATATCAAAGATATTGTCGATCATTGGGGCCGGGACGAGGAACTGTCCCTGGCCCGCATCCTGCGCGAACTACTGGTCGTGCCGCCTTCCATGCCGATCCTGGATCTGCTGGCGCGCATGCGTTCGACACGTATTCATATGGCCGTGGTGGTTGATGAATACGGTGGTACGGACGGCCTGGTGACAATTGAAGATATTGTCGAGGAAATTGTCGGCGAGATTGAGGACGAACATGACACCCATGAGGGTCCGTTGTTGCAGGAACGGCCTGACGGCAGTATCGAGGCCGATGGCCGGGCCGAAATCGAGGAATTGGAAAAAATTCTGGCTGTCGATCTGCTGCCCGACGAAGTCGATGAGGATATCGAAACCCTGGGCGGTCTGGTCTTCGCCATGCTGGGCAGAGTGCCGCAGATTGGCGAGGTTATCAGCCATCCCGGCGGCGTTGAATTCGAGGTCGTCGATGCTGATTTGCGACGGGTCAAACGGCTGATGATCCGGCATGGCGCCGCCGCCGATGCCGGCGGTGAGGGTGGCGAACCAGACGACGAGCCCGACTCAGCGTCCAACGGCTAGCCCAAGCACCGGCGGAACGACGTGGCCTCTCTGCCCCTGCCAAACATCTCTGTCCGGAACAGCATCTGGTTGCGGCTACTGGCCGCGATAGCTATTGGCGCGGCCGCCGCCCTGGCACTGGCGCCATGGTATCTCTGGCCTTTGATGGTGCTTGGCTATGGCGGCCTGTTATGGCTTTTGCAAGGCACCGCACACACGAAAGCGGCCTTTTTCCAAGGTTGGGCCTTTGGCATCGGCTATTTTCTGGTTGGCTTGCATTGGGTCGGCCACGCCTTCATGGTCGATGCCGCCCGCTTCGGCTGGCTGATGCCTTTCGCGCTTTTCGCCCTGGCGGCGGGGCTCGGACTGTTTCCCGCCCTGGCGGCGGCCTGTACCCAACGTCTTTCAGCGCCTGGGATAAGCCGCTTGCTGGCCTTCACCCTGTTCTGGGGTTTGAGTGAATGGCTGCGGGGCACCATTTTGACTGGGTTTCCCTGGCTGTTGTCCGGACATGTTTGGGCGGCCAGTGAATTTAGCTTGCAAGCCGCCGCTTATTTGGGGGCATCCGGCCTGGGCTTGTTAGCGGTGCTGGCGGCAGCCGCGCCCGCTTTGATCTTGAGCACGCAACCGGGCTCTCGCAAACCGGGCCTCATGGCCGGCGCCGCCGCCCTGGCCCTGGTCGTTCTGACTTTGACGTTATCGCAAGCACGTTTGCAGGCGGCTGAGACCAGCCATCATCCAGGCGTACGGCTGCGCATGGTTCAGGCCGGCATTGCCCAGGCGGACAAATGGCGGCCGGAATTGCGCGACCGGCATTTAGCGCTTTATCTTGAACTAAGCCTGAGCGCGGATGGCGCCGGACAGCCAGCCGACTTCAGCCATCTGATCTGGCCGGAAACGGCAACGCCATTCTTTTTGGCGGCGGACCAACGACGCAGCAGCGCCATCGCCCGCCTCCTGCCCCCCGAAAGTCTGTTGATAACCGGCTCGCCACGACGCGGGGGTACAAAGGAACGCCCATTAAGGTTATACAATAGCATTTATTCTCTTGATAATAGCGGTGTTGCCACGGCAGTCTATGATAAGTTCCATTTGGTGCCCTTTGGCGAGTACCTGCCCTTCCGCGCCGTGATGGCCCGCCTGGGTCTGGACAAACTGGCCCATGGTGCCGTGGATTTTTCGCCAGGAGCCGAACCAGGCCTGGTTAGCCTCCCCGGCCTGCCGTCTTTTCGCCCCTTGATCTGCTACGAAATCATTTTTCCCCGGGAAATAGAAACGAAAGGCGAAACGCATAATTCGAATGGCCGGCCGGCGTGGCTGTTGAATTTGACCAATGATGCCTGGTTCGGCAGCAATTTCGGGCCCCGCCAGCACCTGGCCATTGCCCGCGTTCGGGCGGTTGAACTGGGTCTGCCCGTGATCCGTGTGGCGAATACCGGCATCTCGGCCGTCATCGACCCTCACGGACGCATTACCAGCCAATTACCCTTATCAGTGGCGGGTGTGATCGACAGCCACTTGCCTTCCGCCTTGCCGAAAACCTTGTATGCAAGCTTTGGTGACGGCATTTTTGCTTTATTGTGCCTATTGCTTGCCGGTTCGAGTATTCTTGCCCGCGTTTACAGTATTATTGTGACTCGCCATAACAACTAGGCGATGCTTGACAGGCAAACGCGGCTGCTACATACATGTGTATGCAACCTTTTGGATGCATACAGTATTTTTTGGCGACCAGTAACTCGGATTGCCAGCAAAGATTGCGAATGAGGAGGAGTACCAGTGACAGCGAATCCCAATCCGGTTGACATTCATGTCGGCTCACGTGTTCGGCTTCGTCGTACTTTGTTGGGTATGAGTCAGGAAAAACTAGGCAATGCCCTGGGATTGACGTTTCAGCAAGTACAGAAATATGAACGCGGCACAAACCGCATTGGCTCCTCCCGGCTATTCTTGCTCAGCCGTATTTTGGATGTGCCCGTATCCTTCTTCTTTGACGATATGGCACCTGAGGTAGCGGCGGGACAGCCCGGCTTTGCCGAGGCGGCCCAGGCCAATTTTGACCAGGATGATCTGGCAAAGCGGGAAACCCTGGAATTGGTGCGTGCCTATTACAAAATTACCGATGCCGGTGTGCGCAAACGGTTGTTTGATCTGGTCAAGGCGGTGGGCGGCCAGGTTCTAGATGACTTGGATGAAGACTAGATATCTCCCAAATTATTGACGGATTCTCCACTGCGTCGTTTAGGCGCTGCCTGTCTTGCAAGGGTGGCGCTTGACCGGCGGCAAAAAGCCTGCAACAACGCCTCTGCATTTGGCGAATTGAACGCCAAGACCAATGTAATCGTGACTCTCAACTGGCAGGAGGCGCCCCGTGTCGAGCGGCAATTATCTCTTTACCTCTGAATCCGTGTCCGAAGGGCATCCGGACAAAGTTTGCGATCAAATATCCGATGCGATCGTTGATATGTTTTTGGCTGCCGATCCGGACAATGCCCGGGTCGCCTGCGAAACACTGACAACCACCAACCTGATCGTTTTGGCCGGCGAAGTGCGCGGCCCCGCCGAAGTGGCGGGCGACAAGGCGGCCATGGAACAGGCGGCCCGCGATACCGTGCGCCGTATCGGCTACGAGCAGGATGGATTTCATTGGGAAAAAGCCGAGGTGCAGGTCCACCTTCATCCCCAGTCCGTTGATATTGCCCAGGGCGTCGATGCCTCCGGCAACAAGGACATCGGGGCGGGCGACCAGGGCATCATGTTCGGCTATGCCTGTAATGAAACCGCCGCCCTGATGCCGGCGCCCATTCATTATTCCCACGCCATTCTGCGCAATATGGCCGCAGACCGGCACGCCGGCAAAACACCGCAATTTGGTCCCGATTCAAAAAGCCAGGTTACCCTGCGTTATGTGGACGGCAAGCCTGTTGGCGCGACCTCCGTCGTGGTTTCGACCCAGCATACGGAAGATGCCGGCAACGAGGAAATTCGCGAGCTGGTGCGTAAATATGTTACGGACGTTCTGCCCGACGGCTGGATGTGCCCGGAAGACGAATTCTATGTCAATCCCACCGGCCGGTTCGTCATTGGCGGCCCGGACGGCGATGCCGGTCTGACCGGCCGTAAGATTATCGTCGACACCTATGGCGGCGCGGCGCCCCATGGCGGCGGCGCGTTTTCCGGCAAGGATCCAACGAAGGTTGACCGTTCGGCGGCCTATGCGGCGCGCTATCTGGCGAAGAATATTGTCGGCGCCAATCTGGCCGACCGTTGCTGCATCCAACTGGCCTATGCCATCGGCGTGGCCAAGCCATTGTCCATCTATGTGGACACCTATGGCACGGGCCGCTGCGATGAAGACCGCCTGATCAGCTTCCTCTCGGACAATGTGGATTTGAGCCCACGCGGCATTCACAACATGCTGTCCCTGAACCGGCCGATCTATGCCAAGACGGCCGCCTACGGCCATTTTGGCCCGGACGCGGAAGCCGACGGTCACTTCAGCTGGGAAGGCCTGGGTCTGGTGCCGGAGTTGAAGCCGCTTCTTGGCTGATAAGCATCCGCGAACACTTCATGGCCGGCGGCGCGGAAAGCCGCTTCGGGTAGGCCGGCGGGATGTGCTGGAGCGGCTGCTGCCGCGCCTGAAGATTGATCCCGCCGACTATCGGGCTGGCACGCTACATCCACGTACGCTGTTCGATGGAACGATCCGGGCGGTCTGGCTGGAAATTGGCTTTGGCGCGGGCGAGCACTTGTCGGCGATGGCGCAAGCCAATCCTCATGTCGGCTTTATAGGCTGTGAACCGTTCATCAATGGCGTGGCGCGTTTGCTTCGGGATGTGGACCAACATGGCTTGAACAACGTGCGCATCGTCATGGATGATGCGAGGCTGCTGCTCGATTGCCTGGCGACGGGCAGCATCGACCGCGCTTTTCTGTTGTTCCCCGATCCTTGGCCGAAACGCCGCCATAACAAACGCCGCTTTGTCGGGCCGGAAAACATCGCCGCCGTGGCGCATGTGTTGAGCGACGGCGCCGAATGGCGGATCGCCACGGATCACATGGACTATTGCCGCTGGATCCTGGCCCATATGTGCCCGGCACCGCAATTTCAATGGCTGGCCCGGCGGCCGGGAGACTGGCGCAACCGGCCCGAAGACTGGCCGGCAACCCGATATGAAGAAAAAGGCATTAAGGCCGGACGCCCGCCCGTTTTTCTGAGCTTTGAACATCGGCACGGAAAACAGTCCATAAAACAGCCTTAACGCTTGCCTTACGCTGTTTGGGACCATATATAAGCAGCTAACAAATAGCCTGGCGACCAGCGGGGCGGTAACAAAGGTGGGCCAGCGGCCTGCCTTTTGCGTTTTTGGGACGGTTTTTTAATACGGTATTGTTGAGATCAGGACGAACAGTGGCGACAGCAAATCATCATCTGGGTGAAGTGGAACGCCTGATTGCGCCTTCGGTCGAGGCCATGGGCTTTCGTCTTGTGCAATTGACCATGTCGGGTGGCGAGCAATCGCAGCCGACCCTGCAAGTGATGGCGGAACCCCTGGACGATGGCGACATGAACGTCAATCAATGCGCCGAGTTAAGCCGCGCCATATCAGCCATCCTGGATGTCGAAGACCCAATTCCCACCGCCTATTTGCTGGAAGTCAGTTCGCCCGGCGTTGACCGGCCCCTGGTCCGCCCGGAAGACTTTGAACGCCACGCCGGCTTTCAGGCCAGGGTTGAAGCGGACACCCCAATCGATGGCCGCCGCCGTTTTGTTGGCCGTCTACAGGGCCTGAATGATGATTTGGTCAACATTGCCGTAACCGACAGTGATGACAGCGTAAAAGAATTCGCCATTCCACTCGAGACCGTCGTCCGCGCCAAACTGGTGCTGACCGATGAATTGATCAGAGACACCTTGAAGAAGAGAAAAAACTAATGGCCGATGCACAAACAGTCGTAGGCGCCAACCGGTTGGAGCTGTTGCAGATTGCCGACGCGGTTGCGCGGGAAAAGTCGATTGATGCGGAAATCGTCGTCGTGGCGATGGAAGAGGCAATCCAAAAGGCGGCACGTTCGAAATACGGCATGGAAAACGAAATCCGTGCTGAAATTGACCGCAAGACCGGCAATATAGGTCTCTCCCGGCTGCTGGATGTTGTCGAGGAAGTGGAAAACCCGGCCACGGAAATCCGCCTTACCGAGGCCCTGGGCCGCAACCCGGATGCCAGGGTCGGCGATCTGATCTCGGAAGCGCTGCCGCCGATCGATTTTGGCCGGATCGCCACACAGACCGCCAAACAGGTCATCGTGCAAAAGGTGCGTGAGGCGGAGCGCGAACGGCAATACGAAGAATACAAGGACCGCATTGGCGAAGTGGTCAATGGCGTCGTCAAGCGGGTCGAATACGGCAATGTGCTGGTCGATCTGGGCCGGGCCGAAGCCATCGTGCGCCGGGACGAGGCGTTGCCCAGGGAAAGCCTGCGCCAGGGCGACCGGATCCGGGCCTATATTTACGACGTGCGCCAGGAACAGCGCGGACCGCAGATTTTTCTCTCCCGCACCCATCCGCAATTCATGGCGAAGTTGTTTACCCAGGAAGTGCCGGAAATCTACGACGGCATTATCGAAATCAAGGCCGTCGCCCGCGACCCGGGCAGCCGGGCCAAGATCGCCGTGGTCTCAAACGATACCAGCATTGATCCCGTCGGCGCCTGTGTCGGCATGCGGGGTAGCCGGGTACAGGCGGTGGTCAACGAATTGCAGGGCGAAAAAATCGATATCATCCAGTGGATCCCCGATCCGGCGGCTTTTCTGGTCAACGGCCTGGCACCCGCCGACGTGGTCAAGGTGGTGATGGACGAGGATGCGCAGAAGTTCGAAGTGGTGGTGCCGGACGAAATGTTGAGCCTGGCCATCGGCCGGCGCGGTCAGAACGTGCGCTTGGCCTCACAATTGACCGGCTGGGAAATCGACATTCTGACCGAGGAAGAAGAATCCGAACGCCGTCAGGAAGAACTGCGTCAGCGCAGCGAGCTGTTCATGAATGCCTTGGTCATTGACGAAATGATGGCGCAACTGCTGGCCACCGAAGGCTTTAATTCGGTGGAGGAAGTTGCCTTTGTGGAACAGGAAGAGCTGGCCACGCTGGAGGGTTTCGATGAAGACCTGGCGGCGGCCTTGCAACAGCGCGCCACCGACTATCTGGAAGCCCGCGACGCGGAGTTCGACGAACAACGCGCGGAGCTTGGCGTCACCGAAGAGCTGGCCGCGCTGGAAGGGCTGACACCGGGCATGCTGGTTACCCTGGGCGAAAATGGCATTAAGGAGCTGGATGATTTCGCCGAACTGGCGACCGATGAACTGGTTGATCCGGGCGATGGCCTGTTGCGTGAATTCGACCTTGATGAAGAGACGGCTTCGGCCATGATCATGGCGGCGCGGGCCCATTGGTTCGAGGACGAAGATCAGCCCGAAGCCGCCAGCGCCGATGAGGCGGACGCGGCGGAAGAAGCAGCAGAAGAGTCTGGGGCCTGAAAGCAGTCGAAATGGGCAGTACAGCAGCAACAGCCATGACAGTGGACGGCGCCCAGACGGTCGACGCGCCGGAACGACGCTGTATTGCCACGGGCGCGTCTGTGCCGATGGACAATTTGCTGCGGTTCGTGGTTGGGCCGGACGGCGGCATTTGCGCCGATCTTGGCCGCGAGTTGCCGGGCCGGGGCATCTGGGTCGGTGGACGCCGGGAGTTGCTTGACCGGGCGGTAAAAAAGCGTTTGTTCGCCCGCGCCGCCAAACGGGCGGTCGTGGTGGCGGATGACCTGCCGGATCAGGTGGAGGCCCTTATGCGCCAGCGGGCCTTGGCCCTTCTGGGCCTGGCGAAACGGGCCGGCCAATTGACCCTGGGCTATGAAAAGGTGCGGGCATTGCTGGCGACGGACAAGGCGGCGATTGCCATTTCAGCCCATGATGCCTCCCTCAAGGGCCGGGAAAAATTGCTGGGCGGCGGCACTGTTGCCTTTGCCGATGCGGCGCCCGATCGTGTCCTGGATGGACGTATTGTGGTTGATCTGTTCGGCATTGAAGAATTGAGTTTGGCATTGGGCCGCGAAAATGTGGTACATGCTGCGTTGAAGGTTGGTGGTCTGGCGGAACATTTCCTGGCTGAATGCCACCGGCTGAAGGATTACCGCGGCTGAACGTTCGGCTGGCATAGGGCCAGCCGGGGCGATTTGTTGTGCGGGTATGGTGTAATCGGCGACGGTTTTAGGCCGGCGTTGATGGCCATTTGACAAAGAGATGGGACAAGACGACGTGAGTGATACGGGTAAGAAGAAAACCCTGAGCCTTGGCGGCGGAGAGCCTCTTAGCCTTCGCAAACCGGGCGAGGGCGGCGCGGCCCCATCACGTGGGGGCATGGGCGGCGGACGCAAGACCGTTAAGGTCGAGGTGCGGCGCCGGCGTGCGCCCGCGCGCGGTAGCCAAAGCAGCGCTGCCGGCACGCAGACTGCGGCCAGTACGGCCGAATCCGCCGCGCCCGCGACTCCGGCCCCGGCTGCCGAGGCGACACCGGCTGTCGAGCCGGTAGCCGAAGCCCAACCGGCGCAAAGCACCACCACAGCGGAAGCGCCGGCGCCAAAAACCGACGGACAGGCCAAGGCCGGCGCTGGGCGTACCCGGCATGTCTTGAAGACCTTGTCGACCGAAGAGAAATCTGCACGGGCCCGGGCCTTGGAAAACGCTCAGGCCGCCGATCAGGCGGCCCGTGCCAGGGCCGAGGAAAATGCCCGGCGCCAGGCCGAGGAAGCCGCCAGATTGGCGACTGAGCGGGAAGCCGCTGAAACCCGGCGCCTCGACGAGGAAGCCCGGAAAAAAACCGAGGAAGATGCCCGCCGCAAGGCCGAGGAAGAGGCCGCCCGCAAGCTGCAGGAAAAAGAGGCCAAGGCAAATGCCGAAGCCGATGCCAGCAGTGCCGCCGCCGCGGACCCGACGGCGCCCCGGCGGGGGCAGCCGGGCGATGAGGGTAAAGAAACCACCCGGCGGCCCGAGCGCCGGCCCGTGGAACGGCCCAAGCAACAACCCCGCGCCCGTACTGAACCGAGGCGCCGGTCGGGCCGGATTACGGTCACCGAGGCATTGGCCGACCGCGAGGAACGGGTCCGCAGCCTGGCTTCCATCCGCAGGGAGCGGGAGCGGCGGAAACAAATGGCCGCCGACAGTGGCGAGAGCCAGGGCAAAATCCTGCGCGAGGTAGTGGTGCCGGAAACCATTACGGTTCAGGAATTAGCCAACAGAATGGCCGAGCGCGGCGTGGATGTGGTGCGCTCGCTGATGGGTCTTGGCGTCATGGCCACGGTCAACCAGACCATTGATGCGGACACCGCCGAATTGGTGGTGGCTGAATTCGGCCACAAATTGCGCCGGGTGTCCGAGGCGGATGTCGAAATCGGCCTCAAGGGCGAAACGGATGACGAAGGCGATCTGGTCACCCGTCCCCCGGTTGTCACGGTCATGGGCCATGTGGACCACGGCAAGACTTCGTTGCTGGATGCGATCCGCGCCTCTGATGTGGCCGCTGGCGAGGCGGGCGGCATTACCCAGCATATTGGCGCCTATCAGGTGACAACGCCGGCCGGCGCCAAGATCACCTTCATTGATACGCCGGGCCATGCGGCCTTTACCGCCATGCGTGCCCGCGGCGCCGATGTCACGGATCTGGTAATTTTGGTCGTGGCCGCCGATGACGGCGTCATGCCCCAGACAATTGAGGCAATCAACCACGCCAAGGCGGCGGAAGTACCGCTGATCGTGGCGGTCAACAAAATGGATTTGCCCGACGCCAATCCGAACAAGATCAAGCAGGAACTGCTGCAGTACGAAGTCATCCCCGAGGAAATGGGCGGCGATGTTCAGATCGTCGAGGTTTCCGCGATGAAAAAGCAGAACCTGGACGGTCTGGAGGAAATAATCCAGCTACGGGCTGAATTCCTGGAATTGCAGGCCAATCCGAACCGCGACGCCGAAGGTGTGGTGGTCGAGGCGCAACTGGACCGCGGCCACGGTGCCGTGGCGACCGTGCTGGTCCAGCGCGGCACCCTCAGGGTCGGCGATATCTTCGTCGCCGGCTCGCAATGGGGCCGGGTGCGGGCGATGCTGGACAGTCATGGCAACAACGTCGAGACGGCCGGCCCCTCCATGCCGGTTGAGGTTCTGGGCCTGAACGGGGCGCCGGACGCCGGTGACGAGTTCAATGTGGTCGAGAACGAAGCGCGGGCCCGCGAAGTCGCTGAATACCGTCAACGGATGGAGCGGGAACGCCGCGCCGCCGCCGGTGCGCGCGGTTCTCTCGAGCAAATGTTCTCCAACATGCAGGACAGCGAGACGAAAGAATTCCCGCTGCTGTTCAAAGCCGATGTGCGCGGCTCTCTCGAAGCAATCACCTCGGCGGTGGACAATTTGGGCAACGACGAAGTTGCGGCCAGGGTGCTGCACGGCGGCGTCGGCGGCATCACGGAATCGGATATCGATCTGGCCCGGGCCTCGAACGCCGTGGTCATCGGCTTTAACGTGCGGGCCAACCCTCAGGCGCAGGAAATGGCGCGCCAGGAAAATGTCGAAATCCGCTATCATTCGATTATTTACGAGTTGGTGGACGACTTGCGCAAGGCCATGAGCGGCCTGCTGGCGCCGGAGATCCGCGAGACCATAATTGGCGGCGCCCTGGTACAGGAAGTCTTCAATGTTTCCAAAATCGGCAAGATCGCCGGTTGCCGGGTTAGTAGTGGCCTGGCCCGTCGTCAGGCAAAAATACGCTTGTTGCGCGACGATGTGGTCATCCACACCGGCAGCCTAAAATCCCTGAAACGGTTCAAGGACGATGCCAACGAGGTCCGCGAGGGCAACGAATGCGGCGTCGCGCTGGAGAATTACCAGGACATTCAAGCCGGCGACCAGATTGAATTCTTCGAGGTCGAGGAAGTCGAGCGGTCGCTTTAATTGGGCGCTATCCGCAAGGGTGTTTCCTGCGGCTGAATTTGGCATAAGGCGAGAAAATGGCGAAGCATCGCGATTCCGGGCATAAGGGTTCCCGGCAAATGGCGCGTGGGGCGCGTGGGCCGTCACAACGTCAATTGCGCGCCGGCGAACTGGTCCGCCATGCGGTGGCGGAAGTTCTCACCCGTGAAGAGATCCATCACGAAGATCTGGCCGGTGTCGCCATCACGGTGACCGAGGTCGCCCTGAGCCCGGATCTGCGTCAGGCCACCTG
Organism: uncultured Rhodospirillaceae bacterium; assembly: GCA_964462145.1. Classification (GTDB taxonomy): domain Bacteria; phylum Pseudomonadota; class Alphaproteobacteria. Next base: position 2,440 of record CAYWYB010000057.1, on the reverse strand, counting down.
CTACATCATGCCGCTCGGCGGCAAGGATACGGACAAGATACTGAAGGCACTGCACCGAGTCGGCCCCTGGCTGGGCGGACAGGTGGCCAAGCGGGTCAGCTTGAAGTTCGCGCCGCGCCTGCATTTTCGGATCGACGGAAGTTTCGACAATGCCTCCCACATCGATAGCCTGTTGCGGCGCGATGATGTGGCGCCAGATCTCAATGGGGATCTTGATGCGGATCTTAATTCGGGCCTCGATACCGGCGCGGAGGAGGCTTCGCGAATTTCGGAAGATGGCGGCGATGGGGCGTAAGCGGCGCGGCCGGCCGGTGCATGGCTGGTTTATCCTCGACAAACCCCTCGGCATGACCTCGACGCAAGCGGTGGGCAAGATACGGCGCGCCTTCGATGCCGCCAAGGCCGGTCATGCGGGCACCCTGGATCCCTTGGCCAGCGGTATTCTGCCCATTGCCATGGGTGAAGCGACGAAGGTCGTGGCGATGGCGATGGATGGCGCCAAGGCCTATCGCTTCACCATCCGTTGGGGTGAGGAGCGCGATACCGACGATGCCGAAGGCGCGGTGACCGCGACCAGCAGCGAGCGTCCAACGGCAGCGCAGATCGAAGCCGCGCTGCCGCAATTTACCGGCGATATCGAACAGGTGCCCCCCGCGTATTCCGCCATCAAAGTAAATGGGGCGCGGGCCTATGATCTGGCCCGCGGCGGCGAGGCCCCGGAACTGGCCGCCCGCTTGATCCGGATCGATGAACTGCATCTTCTTAGCTGTCCCGACGCCGATCATGCGGTGCTGGAAATGATCTGCGGCAAGGGCGCCTATGTGCGCGGCGTTGCCCGTGACCTGGGCCGCGTTCTGGGGTGCCGTGGTCACGTCAGTGAACTGCGCCGAACCCGGGTTGGAGACTTCGACGAAAGCATGGCGATTTCGCTGGATAAACTTGAGGACATGGGGCATAAGGAGGCGCTCGACGACCTGCTTTTGCCGGTCGAGGCTGCGCTGGCCGACATCCCGGCGCTGGCCGTGACTGGTCCGGAGGCTGAACGTCTACGTTTTGGACAGGCCATCCGGGTTCCGCATAGCGTCGAGGGAACCGTATACGCGACGACAGACGGCAGGCCGGTAGCACTGGCCGAAATTCATGCCGGTGAAGTCCGCCCGGTTCGTGTTTTTAATCTGTAAGACTTTTATACGAATAGGAGATTTCGATGTCGATTACGGCCGAACGCAAGACCGAATTGATTGGCGAATTTAAGCAATCCGACAGCGATACCGGTTCACCGGAAGTGCAAGTGGCAATTCTGACCTCCCGGATCGTGACCCTGACCGATCATTTCAAGGAACATAAAAAGGATAACCACTCCCGACGTGGCCTGCTGAAAATGGTCAGCCGGCGGCGGCGCTTGTTGGATTATCTGAAACGCAAGGATCAGACGCGGTATGACGCTCTGATCAAGCGGCTGGGCCTGCGCCGTTAGTATTGTCAGCAGGCAAACCAAGTCTGATCAAAAATGATCCCTGTGCTGTCCGAAGGACAACGCAGAGTTCGGTGCTACCTGTACCGGGATAAGGAGCAATTTTCAATGAATTGGAGTCGCAATTGCGACGCAAGGCATTGGTTCAATTGCTCTACTTTAAGACTCGGAGCACATTCAAATTGAATGTGCTCAGACGATGGCCATGATTCATTCGGGATTATGGCAAGCAAATTGAATGTAAGCGAAGCCATGTTTTAACCGGCGATGGCGCCGGATAGTTAGGTAAGAAGGCATGGCGGCTGAGAAAGAGAGAACGAAGATGTTTGATATTCATCGCAAGGAATTGATGTGGGGCGGGCGCAAGCTGGTCCTTGAAACTGGGCATATCGCGCGCCAGTCCGATGGCGCCGTAATGGTGACCTATGACGAGACCTCCGTGCTGTGCACCGCTGTTGCCGCGCGCGAGCCGCGCCAGGGCATCGATTTCTTCCCCCTGACCGTCCACTATGTGGAAAAAGCCTATGCCTCCGGCAAAATTCCGGGCGGCTCCTTCAAGCGTGAGAGCCGCCCCTCGGAAAACGAGACGCTGACGTCACGCTTGATTGACCGGCCGATCCGGCCCCTGTTCGCGGACGGCTTCCGCAACGAGACCCAGATCATCTGCACCACCATGAGCCATGATCTGGAAAACAATCCCGACATTGCCGCTCTGGTCGGCACCTCCGCCGCTCTGACCCTTTCGGGCATCCCCTTCATGGGCCCGATCAGCGCGGCGCGGGTTGGTTACATCAACGGCGAATACGTCCTGAACCCGCGCATCGACGAGATGGAAGACAGCGACCTGGACATGGTCGTGGCCGGTACCGCGGATGCCGTGATGATGGTAGAATCGGAAGCCAACCAGCTGTCCGAGGACATTATGCTGGGCGCCGTGATGTTTGCCCATCGCGAGATGCAGCCGGT
>CAYWYB010000056.1:0-20604 GCA_964462145.1 uncultured Rhodospirillaceae bacterium | reverse complement strand
CATCCCTTTTAACCACTCAGGCACCCCTCCGCACACGCCGAACCGCCACGCGCGGCGGTGGGCTGATATGTACCTTTCAACATCGCAAGTCAATGCAAAAAAAGGCCAAATTCACATACGGCGATACTTTCGTGTCCACTGTGCCAATTTAGCGGCTCCGGAGCGGACAGGATTGCATTACCAACAGCGCGGCTTTATATGCGGTCCCATGGCAGGGCGCAAGCGATCAGGCGGACGGCACGGCAGCCGGCACGCGGGTAAACGGCGGGAAGGCTGGGCCGAAGGCCGGCCGGATCAGCCAACGGCGCGCCGTGGCCGCAGCCATCGGGCCGGCTATTGGATTTACGGCCAGCATGCGGTGGAAGCCGCCTGCGCCAATCCGGAGCGGCAAGTCAGCCGGCTTTTGTGCACCGATGATGCCGCTCTGCCCGCCTCTGCCGGAGATCTTAGCCTGCGGCCCGAAATCATCGACCGCCGGGGCCTGGAAGAATTATTGCCACTGGAAGCGGTGCATCAGGGCATCGCCGCCCAGGTTGCCCCCCTGGCCAATCCGGAGCTGGACAGCTTGCTGCCCGACCCGGAAAGCGACGGCGTGGTGCTGGTGTTGGATCAGATCAGCGATCCCCGCAATGTCGGGGCGATATTGCGTTCGGCGGCGGCTTTTGGCGCAGCGGGCGTGATCATGCAGGACCGCCACGCGCCGCCTGAAGGCGGCGCCTTGGCCAAGGCCGCATCCGGTGCCCTGGAAACCGTACCGCTGGTCCGGGTCAACAATCTTTCCAGGGCCCTGGAACAACTGGCCGGCATGGGCTTTTGGCGGCACGGCCTGGCCATGGGCGAGGGCCAGGCCCTGAATGAGATCTCCTTGAGCGGGCGGGTTGCATTGGTGCTTGGTGCCGAGGGCGAAGGCCTGCGCCCCTTGACCCAGCGTAACTGTGACACCCTTGTGCATCTGCCCATGGCTGACGCCATGGAAAGCCTGAATGTCTCCGCCACCGCCGCCATCGCGCTGTTTTTGGTTTATCAGACCCTCACACACAGTTGAATTCTCCGCCCATCGCGGCGACCCCATATAAGGGGGAGCACATTCGCGGAGAGCATCATCATGACTCGACGACATTTAGTCTTATGCACGGCACTGGCATTGCCGCTTGCCGCCCTCGGCGGCCAGGCCGGCGCCATGGGTATGCCCGACCACATGGATGAAAGCTGTTTGGCCCGGGACAGGTTGAGCAACTATCTCGACCGCGCCTATGGCGAAGGACGTATCGCCAGGGCGGAATTGGACAATGGCCATCAGGTGGAACTATTTGCCTCACGCCGGGGCACCTGGACCCTGGTTGAGCTGACGCCCGATGGCCAAGGCTGTGTGCATGCCTATGGCCAGCGCATGAAAATCGACGGTTCCGGCGTACCGGAGCAGCGCAGTCCGTCGTAGCGTTTATGAAATGACTATTCGGTCTTTGCCGGTCCCGCCCAGGGCAAACCGGGGGCGATTTCCCGTTTGCCGGCACGCCATTCCCACGGCGGTATAAACTTGCCCTTGAACAGGCCTTCCTTGGTCGCCAGCGCCGCCAGCTCGCCCCGGCGATAGGCAGCACCTGTTTCTGGGTGCGCCACAGCCCAGCCCACCACGGTCATCTGGTGCGCCAGATCGTTGCGGCCCGCGAAGCACTGCGCCAACACACCGCCATCAGGCAACTCGCCACGCGCCTTGCAACGCACCTTGGCGCCGCTGAGGAACAGCCGCAGAGCCCTGGCCGACAGACGGCCGCAATCGAATGGCTGATCGTGCTTTGTCGCACAAAATTGCCCTGTTTCAGGCGCGTCGATGCCGTAAAGGCGCACCCGCTGGCCGCCGACCAGTAAAGTGTCGCCGTCCACTACCTCGACCGCGCCGGCGGGGTCCTTCAGGTTGGAATCCGCCCAGGCGGGGCCGGCCAGCAGGACCAAAAATATCGCGGTAATTAATGTTCTCATGTTCGCATGCTACCCCATGGCGATGTCCCAACGCCATGCATCAAATACAAACTTATTTTACACTATTGAAGTGTATATAATAATTTTATGGTTTTTTATGATGTATTTTATTGACAAGCCGGATTTTTAGCGTAAATATAAACTCAAGCTTCAAGATCGACCGCGGAAATTTGATTGGGCAGCTTGCAACCGCGTCAACAATTGCTAAAGCGCCACGGGGAAATGCTCCGTGGGCCCGTTTATAGGCCAAGCAGGGAGCATAACTATGTCCATCCGCAGCAATTCAAATTCCGTTCAGGCCATTACCGCCAACCGCCTGTCCGACGGCTATGTCATTTATCTGACAGCCCAGGACAACTGGTCGGAGCGGATTGAGGACTGCCAATCGGCGCCTGACGCGCAGGCGGCGGAAAAGCTGCTGCGCCAGGCCCAGCGCCATGCCGACAACGGCCAAGTCGTCGGCCCCTATTTGTTCAAAATCGAGCACGAAAATGGTACACCTGTCGCCCTAGGCCGGCGCGAGATAATTCGCACCAGGGGACCCAGCGCCGGCACTGATTTAAAGCAACCGATCTAGCGCAGGGGTAGGACCATGTATCGTTATGACGAATTTGATCACGCATTCGTAGCCGAGCGTGTGGCGCAGTTCAGTGGCCAGGTGGCGCGCCGGGTTTCCGGCGAGTTGAGCGAGGATGAATTCAAGCCCTTGCGCCTGATGAACGGGCTGTATCTGCAGCTGCACGCCTACATGCTGCGGGTCGCCATTCCCTATGGCACCCTGTCCTCGCACCAGCTGCGCAAGCTGGCCCATATCGCGCGCACCTATGATCGCGGCTACGGCCATTTCACCACGCGCCAGAACATTCAGTACAACTGGCCCAAGCTGGAAGACGTGCCCAAGATTCTGTCCGAGCTGGCGGAAGTGGAAATGCATGCCATCCAGACATCGGGCAACTGCATCCGCAATATCACCGCCGATCCCCTGGCCGGCGTCGCCGCCGACGAGATCGACGACCCGCGCGCCTATGCCGAGATCATTCGGCAATGGTCCACCCTGCATCCGGAATTCTCTTTCCTACCGCGCAAATTCAAGATCGCCGTCACCGGCGCGCCCAATGACCGGGCGGTGACCCGGGGCCACGATATCGGCCTGCGCATGCACCGCAATGGGGATGGCGAACCGGGCTTCGAGGTCATGGTGGGGGGCGGTCAGGGCCGCACGCCGATCCTGGCCAAGACGCTGCGCGAATTTCTGCCCGTGGATCATCTGCTGTCTTATCTGGAAGCTGTCCTGCGGGTCTATAACCAGCTGGGCCGGCGCGACAATATCTACAAGGCGCGGCTGAAGATCATGGTGGAAAGCCTGGGCGTGGAAGCTCTGGGAGAATTGGTCGAGGCGGAGTGGGAACAGATCCGCGACGGCGTTTTGGACCTGCCCGTCAAGGAACGGCAACGCATCACGGCCTATTTCGCACCACCCGACTATGACGACCTGCCCAGCGATTGCCCGGCCCTGGACAGGGCGGTGGCGGACGATCCACGCTTCGCGGCCTGGGTCGAGAGCAACGTGCATGAACACAAACAACCCGGCTATGCCATCGCCATCATCTCAACCAAACCGCACGGCGGCATTCCCGGCGACGCCAGTGCCGAACAGATGGACGCGATCGCCGATCTGGCGGAACAATACGGCTTTGACGAAATCCGCATCAGCCACAAGCAAAACCTGATCCTGCCCGACATCAAAAAGACCGACTTGCATGCGCTTTGGCAGGCTCTTGAAAATCTGGGCATGGGCGCCGCCAACGCGGGCCGCGTCAGCGACATCATCGCCTGCCCTGGTCTGGATTACTGCAATCTGGCCAATGCCCGCTCAATCCCCATCGCCCAGCGCATTTCCGAGCGTTTTACCGACATCGCCCGGGAGCGGGAGATCGGCGATATCAGCCTGAACATATCCGGCTGCATCAACGCCTGCGCCCATCATCATGTGGCCAACATCGGCATCCTGGGCGTCGATAAAAAGGGTACGGAGTATTACCAGGTCACCCTGGGCGGCATTTCCAACGAGAACGCCGCCATCGGCACCATCATCGGCCCGGCCTTTGATGAGTGGCAGATCGCCGACGCCATCGAAACCATCGTCGATGTCTATCTGCAACAGCGTGACAAAGACGAGAAATTTATCGAGACCTATCAGCGGGTCGGCCCGCAACCTTTCAAGGAGAAGCTCTATGCCTCTGATCAAGCACGGTAGGCTGGTTGTAGACAGCTGGCACGAGACCGACGATTTCGCCGAAGTGCAGACACTTGCCCCCCTGGGTCCGGTCATCGTCCCGCTGGACGTTTGGCGGCAGCACAAAGACGCCATATTGGCCTTCGGCGGCCCCATCGGCCTGCGCCTGGCGCCGGGCCAGACACCGGATCTTGTGGCCGCCGATCTGCACCGCTTTGAGGTGATCGCGCTGGAATTCGCCAAGTTCACCGATGGCCGGGCCTATTCACAAGCCCGCCTGTTGCGGCAACGTCACGGCTACAAGGGCGAAATACGGGCGGTGGGCGAAGTGTTGCGGGATCAACTGACCTTCATGCTGCGCTGCGGCTTTGACAGTTTTTCACTCGCCACGGAGCAACAGGCCCAGGCCTTGCTGGAGGCGGTGGAAGAATTCGCCCACTGGTATCAACCGGCCCTGGATAGCCGCGCCACCATACCCGCCCTGCGCCGGCATACGCCGAAGGATGCCGAAGCCGGCAACAGCGGCTGCACGGCGGCCTGGGCCTACTAGATAAAGCCCACGGAGAGTTCATTGTTATGTCGATCCGCCAGGATATCCAGCCCGACCCATCGGTCGAAGACCGCAGCCTGACAGCATATTCCGGGGCCTGGCAGGCCGCGTTTGGTCAATTAGAAGGCGAGGAACTGCTGGCCGCAATGGTGCGGCGGGCCTTTCCCGGGCAAATCGCCCTGGTCTCTTCATTCGGCGCCGAAGCGGCTTTGCTGTTGGCTATGCTGGCCGATATTGACCGCCATGTCCCCATCATCTTTCTCGACACCGGCAAACATTTTCCCGAAACCCTGACCTATCGCGATGTGCTGGTGCAACGCTTTGGCTTTACCGACGTGCGCGACATCAGGCCTGTTCCGGGCGATCTGAGCAGATCCGACCCAGGCGGCGATATGTGGCGGCACGATCCGGACCAATGTTGCCATCTGCGCAAGGTTCTGCCGCTGGAACGGGCATTGGCGCCATTGCAGGCCTGGATCACCGGGCGCAAGCGATTTCACAGCGGCGAACGGGCCGCCTTGCCGACAATTGAGTATGTGGCGGATCAGGTAAAAGTAAATCCACTGGCCAACTGGACCCCGGATCAGGTAGAAACCGCCTTCCGGGCGCGCGGACTGCCCGCCCACCCATTATTTGGGCAGGGCTATCCCTCTATCGGCTGCGCCACCTGCACAAAAGCGTCTTCCGGTGGGCTTGGCTCACGAAGCGGACGCTGGGCGGGCGATGACAAGACTGAATGCGGGATCCACGTAACATCAGGAGCCCGCACATAATCAAGGCCTTAGGGCCGGGGGTTTAAGAGATGGATTACGCGGGTGATGTAGACGTCAGCGAAGTCTGGCAGCGGTTGTCGGAAAATCCGAACGCGGTTTTGATCGACGTGCGCACACAGGCGGAATGGAACTATGTGGGCCTGCCGGATCTGTCGAGCCTGGGCAAACAGCCGCTGTGCATTGAATGGCAATTCTTTCCCACTTCGGAACGCAACATGGATTTTCAGGCCCAGGTCGAAGGTTCCGGCATTGCCAAGGACGCGGCGCTCTATTTGATTTGCCGCTCCGGCGTGCGCAGCAAAAACGCGGCCATTCTGCTGACAGCGGCGGATTTCGAGACCTGTTACAACGTGGCCGGCGGCTTTGAAGGGGACAAGGGCGATAGCGGCCATCGCGGCACGGTCGGCGGTTGGAAATTCGCCGGCCTGCCCTGGGTGCAGGGCTGAATAGTTTATTTGACGGGGGGATAAGAGATCATGGCCGACAAAAGAAATCCGGGCTGGCGCTCGCGCACACGGGCGGTCCGCGCCGGACTGGACCGCTCGCCCCACGGCGAAACCTCGGAAGCGCTGTTTCTCAATTCCGGCTTTGTCTATGACAATGCCGAGCAGGCCGAGGCGCGCTTTCTGGGCGATGACGAAGGCTTCATCTATTCCCGCTACGGCAACCCAACGGTTTCCATGTTCGAGGAACGGCTGGCGCAGATCGATGGCTCGGAAGCATGCTTCGCCACCGCATCCGGCATGGCGGCGGTGTTTGCCGCCCTGCTCTGCCAATTGCAAAGCGGCGATCACGTGGTGGCTTCGCGCGCCTTGTTCGGCTCCTGTCACTACATCCTGACCCAGCTGTTGCCACGCTATGGCATCAAGGTCGATCTGGTGGATGGCGCCGATCTGAGCCAGTGGCAAGACAAGATCAACGATGGCACAACGGTGGTTTTCTTTGAAACGCCGTCGAACCCGACCCTGGATCTGATCGACCTGGAGGCTGTTATCGGCCTAGCCCATGGGGTTGGCGCCCGCGTCGTGGTGGACAACGTGTTCTCCACGCCGATCCTGCAGCGGCCGGCGGAATACGGCGCCGACGTGGTGGTCTATTCCGGCACCAAGCACATGGACGGCCAAGGCCGCATCCTGGGCGGCGCGGTACTGTCCAGCGAAGAATTCATCGCCGACCATCTGATGAACTTCATGCGCCACACGGGCCCGGCCATGAGCGCCTTCAACGCCTGGATCCTGCTGAAGGGCCTGGAGACCATGGAATTGCGCCTGGCCGAACAATGCCGCAACGCCCTGACCATCGCCCGGATGCTGGAAAGCAACGGCGCGATCGAGCGGGTGCTGTATCCGAGCCTTGAAAGCTTTCCCCAATACGAGCTGGCGCAACGGCAGATGACGGCGGGCGGCTCGGTCATCACCTTTGATCTGCGCGGCGGCAAGGACGAAGCCTTCAAGTTCCTAAACGGCCTGCAAATCGTTGATATCTCTAACAATCTTGGCGATGCGAAAAGCCTGATTACCCATCCCGCCACCACAACTCATCGGGCCGTGGGCCCGGAGGAACGCGCCAAGGTAGGCATCGGCGACGGCATGGTGCGCCTGTCCGTCGGCCTGGAAGATCCGGAAGACCTGATGGAAGATCTGGCCGCCGCCCTTGATGGCATGCGCTAGCATGCGCGCCGTAGTCTGCCGGGAAAACGGCCCCTACAAAAATCTTGTGGTCGACGACGTGGCCGCGCCGGAACAACCTTTGCAGCCGGGCACGGTGTTGGTGGATATCGCCGCCGCCGGCATTGGTTTCGCCAATGTCCTGGCCATCGCCGGCACGCATCAGAACTCGCCACCCGTGCCCTTTGTTCCCGGCACTGAAGCCGCCGGCACCATCCGGGCGGTCGCCGACGACGTCAGCCGTGTTCAGCCGGGCCAGCGGGTTGCCCTCAGCCTGGTGCATGGCGCCTTCGCCGAGCAGGGCGTGGCCCTGGCGGACAATATCTTTCCCATTCCCGATAGTCTGGATTTCGCCGCCGCGACGAATTTCCCAACCATTTACGCCACCGCCTACGGCTGCCTGGACTGGCAGGCCCGCATGCAACCGGGCGAAGTGCTGCTGGTACACGGCGCAGGCGGCGGCAGCGGCCTGGCCGCCGTCGACATCGGCAAGGCCATGGGGGCGGAGGTGATCGCCACCGCCGGCGACGAAGCCAAACTGGCCGCGGCCAAGGCCGCCGGCGCCGATCATCTGATCAACTACCGCGAGGACGAGTTCCGAACGGCGGTTCTGGAGCTGACACAAGGCCGGGGCGCCGACGTCATCTTCGATCCGGTTGGCGGCGATGTGTTCGACCAATCCCTGCGCTGTATCGCGCCGGAAGGCCGGATTTTCCCCGTTGGTTTCGCCGGCGGAACGGTACCGCAAATCCCAGCCAACATCCTGTTGGTGAAGAATATTTCCGTGCATGGCATCTATTGGGGCTATTACGGCGGCTGGGCCAAACAGCCGCGCACCGCTGCGAATATCAGCCGCCTGCAAGAGGCCATGGCGACGCTATTTCAATGGCATGACGAAGGCCGCCTGCACCCATTGGTGCACGGCACCTATGATCTGGCGGATTGTGTCGCGGCAATTGATGTCATTACCGAACGCCGGGCCATCGGCAAGGTCGTGCTGACAACCTAAGGATTGCCCCGCAAGGCCCGCCAGACTTGCTCCGGCGTCGCAGGCATCTGCACTTCCGCACCGCCGGCTCTGATCAGCGCATCCTGGATCGCATTCATCACCGCCGCCGGCGCCCCCGTGGTGGCGTTCTCGCCGACGCCCTTGACGCCAAGGGGATTATCCGCTTCCTCGATCTCGACCAGAGCCGTTGTAAACATGGGCAGATCGTCGGCCCGTGGCAGGCAATAGTCCAGCAGGCTGCCGCTCAACGTCTGTCCGCTGTCCGGGTCCAGAACCACATTTTCGAACATGGCCTGGCCGATGCCCTGCGCGGCCCCGCCATGCAGCTGTCCATCGACGATCATCGGGTTGATGGCGCGGCCCACGTCACAGACCATGATGTGGCGCAGAAGTTTTACCGAGCCCGTGTCAGGATCGATGGCGACGCTGGCCGCATGACAACCGTTGGCGAAGACATCGCCGGCGGTTTCAAAATCCATCTCGGCGCTGAGGCGCTCGCCTTTATCCTTGGCGTAGGCGGCAACATCGAACAGACCGGTTTGCCGGTCCGTGCCCGCGACCCTGAAATGGCCGCTCTCGTATTGAATGTCCTCCGCCGCCGCCTCCAGCATATCGGCGGCCAGCTCCCGGCCCCGTTCGACCATTTTATCCGCGCCATAAACCACCGCGCCGCCGCCCATGCGGGCCGAGCGCGAGCCGTAGGACCCCATGCCCCGCTTGACCACGTCCGTATCGCCAAAGACCACCTCGATATCATCGTAGGCCAGGCCCAACCGGTCGGAGGCGACCTGGGCATACATGGTCTGATGCCCCATGCCGAAATCCTGGGTGCCGACCCGGACCAAAACCTTGCCGTCGTCGAAAGCTTCAACCTCGGCGAATTCCGTGGTCATGCTGCCATCGTTTTCCACATACATGGCGATACCTTGGCCGCGCAGCCAGTGGGACGGCACGTCGTCAGTCGCTTCACCATCGGCAAGCAGCGCGGCGGCCTTATCCAGATTGCCGCTGAAGACACCAGAGGTTAGAACCCCGCCGCCCGCCATGCGCCAGGGCAGATCATCGCTTTGCACCAGGTTGCGGCGGCGAAGCTCGACCGGATCAATTTGCATCTCCCGCGCGGCGGCATCAATCAGGCTTTCCAAAAGGTAATTGCCCTCGGCGCGGCCGACGCCGCGATAAGCGGTCTGTGCCGCCCGGTTGCTGAAGATGCCCCGAATGCCGATATCGGCCTCGGCCAGGCGATAGGAACCGCCGATGGTCGGCGGCATATAATGCATGATGATCCACAGGCTGCGGCTGGGCACATAGGCGCCATGGCGCCAATCGGCACGGATGCGCATGGCGAGAAAATTGCCCTCCGCGTCCAGAGCCAGCTCGGCCTTGGTGACATGATCGCGGGCCTGGGTATCGGTCAGCATGCTTTCGGAACGGGTGGCGGTCCAGCGCACGGGCCGGCCAAGTTCCTTTGCCGCCGCCAACAGCACTGGATATTCCATATAGACGCCGCCACGGGCACCAAAGCCGCCGCCCATGTCGGGCACGATCACCCGCAGTTTTTCCGCTGGAATATCCAGCACCTGAGAAAGCCCAGCCTGCATGCCATGCACCGATTGGCAGCCCAGACGCAGGGTTAACCGGTCGTCAGCGGGGTCGTGGGAGGCGATGGCGGCGCGCGGTTCCATGAAGGCGGGCAGAATGCGGTTATTGATCAGGTCACGGCGGACCACATGCGCGGCACCATGGAAAATTTCGGCTACTTTTTCCGCATCGCCGGTGCGCCAATCAATGGATACATTACTGTCCGCCTGTTCCCAGATTTTGTCGGAGGCCGGATCAAGGGCCTGTTCAATAGTGACAATCGGATCCAGGGGCGTGTAGCCGATCTGCACCAACTCGGCCGCATCCAACGCCGCCGCCAGGCTCTCGGCCACCACCACCACCACGGCTTCGCCCGCGTAACGCGCCTTGTCTTCGGCGAATGGATACTGCGAGGCATCGGTCGCCAACTTGCCGTCAATGCCGCGCAAATCGAAAGGCGGCGTCGCCACGGCTGACGGAATAACATTCGGCACCCTTTGACGAAGCTCGGCGGCACTCCATACCGCCAACACATCGGGTGATTTTTCCGCCTCGGAGAGGTCGACGGCATCGATCCGGGCGTGGGCATGGGGCGAGCGGACAAAGACCGCATGACACTGACCGGGCAATTTCAAATCGTCGGTGTATTCGCTCTGACCCATCAGAAAACGGGGATCTTCCCGCCGCCGAACCGATGCGCCAATGCCTGTTTTGCTCATAACCAATCTCCATCCACCCAGATAACAACCTTGGCATATTCCCGCGCAAAGCGAAATTCGTCTTTGACCGGCTTCACCGCTTGCGGACAGTGGTGAAAATGTGGAACCCTAGACGGCAATGGAAACCAGAAAAGGTATTGGTACGAGGCAATGGCAGACGAAAAAACACTCACATTTCCCGTTGAAGCAACTCACATCATGATGTTTCGGCGCTCCATCGGCGACTACTCCGTTCCTGATACGGGCATGGAAGATGCCGCCGCGCCACCCACCTTCCCGCAAGCAGTGGCACAGTTCAATCCCGACTATTTCCTGCGCATCAAGCCGGGCGAAGATTGGTTCGGCTCGGGCAAGAACGCCTCGGGCGTGGAAGGCCAGGCGTCCTCGTCGGGCGGTCTGCATGCGGAACAGCATTTCGAGTTCGAGCGGCCCGTCCGCCCCGGCGATGTGCTCTACGCCACGGAAAAGGCCGGCAAGAGCTGGGAAAAGGAAAGCAAGCGCGCCGGCAAACTAATGTTTTCCGAACGCATCATCGAGTATCGCGATGCGGACGGCGAACTGGTCTGCACGGCCCGCGGCGTCGGCGTGAAGACCGAGCGTCCCGTGGACCAAGGTTGATCAGGGTTAAGGAGTTAGGACATGACTATCAAGGCAAGTGAAATTTCCGTCGGCGATACCTTTGAAGAGGTCCTGGTCGAAGATCTGAAGCGCACCCAATTGGTGATGTATTCGGGCACCTCCGGCGACTACAACCCGCTGCATTCGGACGACAAGTACACCACGGAAGCGGCGGGCTATCCCGGCGTTTTCGCCCACGGCATGCTGACCATGGGCATGACGGGCCGGGTGGTTACCAACCTGTTCGGACCGGAAAACGTCAAGAAATACGGCGTTCGCTTTACCAATCAGGTCTGGCCCGGCGATGATCTGACCGGCAAGGCGGTGATTGAGGCGATCCGCGAGGAAGGCGGCGAAACCCTGGTGGATTTGGCTATCACCACCACCAATCAGAAAGGCGACGTCGTCGTCATGGGCAACGCGACCGGGCGCGTCGACGCCTAAGTCACGGCGAATATGCCATATGCGGCCCCGTTGCATTCTCGAACAGGGAAATGTACCGGGGCCGTTTTCTTGTGAGGCAGGGGAGATCGTTGTTTCATGGAGAAGAACCGGCACTTTTTCATTGCGCTCAGCAATCCGGTCGAGGGGCGGGAGGATGAGTATAACGCCTGGTATGACGCCAAGCATGTCCCCGAATGCCTTGAGGTGCCCGGCTTCGTGAGCGGCCAGCGTTTCAAGCTGAGCGCCAGCACCGGCGGTGAGCCGCGTCAGCAATACCTCGCCCTTTACGAACTGGAAGGCGATGATCCCCAGGCGATCCTGGAGCAGCTTCAGGCCAGCCGGGACGAACGAACCCAAAGCGGCGCCTTTGATCGCGCCAGCCTTGATATGTGGGTATTTTCGCCGATTGGCGAAAAACAATTCGCACCTGGCGACAAGGACTGAGCCTTCACGATGGCCGGCGAAACCGAAATCAGCATTCAAGGCGAGCAATTTTTCATTAATGGCGACGTTACTTACCCTGGCGTCCGCTGGCAGGGCCGGCGTATCGAGGGCCTGCTTCTCAACAGCCGCATGGTGCAGGGCATTTTCGATGATCTGAATTCGGAAACCCGCGACCTGTGGGCTTATCCCGACACTGGCCGATGGGACCCTGATCGCAATACCCGCGAATTCATCGCCGCCATGCCCAGTTGGCGGGCGCACGGCGTGCTGGCCTTTACCGTTAATTTGCAAGGCGGCAGCCCCTACGGCTATTCCAAGGATCAGCCCTGGATCAATTCCGCCATTGCCCCCGACGGCAGCCTGCGCGGAGATTATCTGAGCCGGCTGCGCCTGATCCTAGATGCCGCCGACGGCCTGGGCATGGCGGTCATCGTCAGCCTGTTCTACTTCGGCCAGGAAAAGAACCTGGACAGCGAGGCCGCCATTATTCGCGGCGTTGAAGGGGCCGTTGACTGGCTTCTCGAACAGGGCTACCGCCATGTCCTGGTCGAGATCAACAATGAATGCAACGTCCGCTACCAACAACCACTGTTGATGCCGGAAGGCGTGCATGCCTTGATCGCACGGGCCAAGAGCCGCGGCCGCGATGGCCGGCGGCTGCTTGTCGGCACCTCCTATGGCGGCGGCGTGGTGCCGCAAGGTAACGTGGTGCGTGAAAGTGATTTTCTACTGTTGCACGGCAATCATGTGGACACACCGGCGCGGATCCGTGAAATGGTGCAACAGACCCGGCAGGTCGCCGGCTATACACCAAAACCGATCCTGTTCAACGAAGATGATCATTTTGCCTTCGATCAGCCGGACAACAATTTTATTGCCGCTCTGGACGAATATGCCTCGTGGGGATTTTTCGACTACCGCATGGAGGGCGAGGGCGCCGCCGACGGCTATCAGAGCATGCCGGTAAACTGGGAAATTAGCTCCGAACGCAAGCGTGGTTTTTTTGAACTGGCCCGCAGTATTGCGGGAACCTAGTATCTAGAACTAGAAATACCATATAAAAATGGCCAAGCCGTCCCATTCTATGTAAACCGAACATTAACCGGCGATCCGCTAACGTTTACACTGGTGCCATGTGGCATCATTATTGCGCCGCATTGGCGCGCCAGGGAATCGATGACTTGACCGAGATTTTGTTCATTGGTCGCGATGACGACGCCGAGGCGGCGGTATTGGCCGCTTTGGACGCTAGCGCCTATTCGGTGCAGCGTGTCCGGACCGTGGCGGCGGCCAATGCCTTGCTTGCCGAGAGCCGCTTCGATGCCCTGGTTATTGATTTTGATGATGCTGGCGCCGGCGCAGGCACCGGTCCCGGCGGCGGTCCCGGCTTCGATCTGGCGCAGTTATTGGGGCTGTTTCTGTTTGTGCCGACCATTGCGTTGATGGACGAGTTTACGCCTGAAATGGTGGTACAGCTTATTCAATTCGGGGCCCAGGACAGTCTGGTCAAATCCGAACTAGGTGACGAGCGCCTTGCCGTCAGCATACAATGCGCCATCAGCCGGGCTCATATGGCGCACTACGACAGTTTAACCGGCCTGCCGAACCGGGCCCTGCTTTTTGACCGCCTGACCCACGCCATCAACCAATCCCGGCGCTACAACCACGAACTCGCTGTGTTGTTCATCGACTTGGACCGTTTCAAGTTCGTCAACGACACCATGGGCCATGAAGCCGGCGACATCGTTTTGAAGACCGTCGCCAGCCGCATCCGCGAATGCCTGCGGGAAAGCGACACCGTTGCCCGCCTGGGCGGCGATGAATTCATCGCCCTGGTGACGAATTTGGATACCGCCGTGTCGGCCGCCACGGTGGCCTCGAAAATCGTCGAAAGCGTTTCCCAGCCGATTACCATCGGCGGCAACGCGGCGACGATCTCGGCCAGTATCGGCATCGCGCTGTTCCCGGATGACGCCGACGGCGCGGATGATCTGATGCGCCTGTCCGATGCCGCCATGTACCAGGCCAAGCAGATCGGCGGAGAAGGCTATCAATTTTACCGCCCTGACATGAACAGTTCGGCCCTACGCCGCATTGGCCTGGGCGTTGCCTTACAACGGGCCATCCGCCATGGCGAGTTCGAGTTGCACTATCAGCCGCAAATTGATCTCAACAATGGCGAGGTCGTGGGACTGGAGGCATTGGTCCGCTGGAACCATCCGGAACGCGGCATGATCCCGCCGGATCAATTCATTCCCCTTGCCGAGGAACTGGGCCTGATGACGCCCCTGGGCGATGTAATCCTGGGCCTAGCCTGCAACCAGATAGCGGAATGGAAGCGCCTGGATATGCCGGTATTGCGGGTCGCGGTGAATTTGTCGGCGCATCAATTCAATCAGGATGATCTGCTGGACCACGTGCAAGGCTGGATCGACAAAACCGGCGTGGATGCCGCGCTGCTGGAAATCGAGCTTACGGAAAGCTCCATCATGCAGGACCCGGAGGCGGCCGCCGGTATCCTGGGCCGGCTGAGCAAGGCTGGGGTGCGCGTCACCATTGATGATTTTGGCACCGGCTATTCATCCTTGGCATATCTGAAACGCTTCCCCCTGGATGCCCTGAAGATCGACCGCTCCTTTGTCCGCGACGTAACGCGTGAACCTTCCGATGGTGCCATTGTCCGTACCGTTATCGCCCTGGCCCAGCATCTGGGCCTGCACGTGGTAGCCGAGGGCGTGGAGACGGAGGAGCAGTTGGACTTCCTACGCGCCAACAGTTGTCAGTTCGCGCAAGGTTTCTATTTTAGCCCGCCTGTTGCCGCCGACGAAATTTTCGGCGTCATTGCCCGGCTGGAACGGCAGGACCTGCGTCCCGCCGTGGATGAAATGCGCCTGGGTGCCTGAAGCGGTGCCACCAGAGGGCGGAATTTTCCATATTTATCTCAAATTAGGCGCGCATTAACCTCGAGCCTTAATGGCTTCTTTACGCCTGCCCGCCAATATGGCCCTTGCCAATCGCCGCAATGCAGATTTCATTCGAGGGCCGACAAATTGTCTACGATACGAGCAGCCAATTACGATAGAAAAGCCGACCGCCGTTGGACCAAGGTTGCCCTTGCCTTTTTGCTGTTGCTTGGCGCCACCGTACTGGCCGCACAGGAATCCCATTCCAACGTGGCGCCGCTTGCCGAACTGCAGGCCGCGCAACAGTTCTAGTTCAAAGCGATCGCCAGCGGCTGAAACCAGTTTTCATGGTGGCGGGCCACGCGCCGAAATCTATATCAAATGATCAGAACTTGACTCTGAACCGGCCCGCGGTGCCATTGCGGCGACCCTAGGGCCTGGATGGGGAGGTCATTGGGGACAGTTGCGTAAATTCAGCATCGATGCACCCATTGCCTTTGGCTGCCTGGTCGTACTGCTTTGCGGTAGCCTTGTTGGCTGGAATTTGTACCATGAGCACCGCCTGATCCAGGACAACACCAACGCGATCCTGCGCCACGCGGCCATCGTGGCGGAAAAGGAAATATCGGCCAGCCTGCGCAGTATCGACATATTACTGACAGAGATCGGCGCGGATTCGAAATATCTTGCGGGTTTGGAGGTTGAGCGCCGCGTGGAATTGCTTCGGGCGCGTTTGATCGGGTATCCGGAATTGCGCGCGGTCGGCCGCTCCAGTCGGAGCGGAAAAGTGGCCTATTCCTCGATAGGCAAACAAGCTGGTTTCGATATCTCTAAACGGGCCTATTTTCAGGTAGCCAAGACGGGATCACCGGCACGGAGCTATCTGACCGGACCGACAAAGGTACGGGACGGCTCCATCCGCTATTTTTTTTCCCGCCAGGTACTGGATGAACATGGTGATTTTGACGGTGTTGTTGTCACCTCTTTTGCCGCCGCGTTTTTTGATGATGTCCTGCGTTCCATCAAGCCCCGCGGACGCTATATCGCCGTACTGACCGGAACGGATGGCGTCATCGCCGCCCGCTTGCCCGGTCCGGCGTCGCAATACCGAACCAAATCCGTGGCACAAGCGCCGGCATTCCGCGCCCATCTGGAAGGCGGCGAAAAGATCAGCCGGCACCGCGCAATGGCATCGGCCGAAGAGGTAGAACAGTACGTCACCCTGCTATCCTTCGACGACTACCCCCTGATCGTTGCAATGGGGCGTGACTACGAGGACATTTTCGCCGCCTGGCAAACCACTCTGATAACGAGGTCGCTGTTGCTGGTTGCGATTATTTTGATCAGCAGCGCGCTGGTCTGGCTGGCGCGGCGCCGGGAACAACGCCACAACCAGCTCCTAGCCAGGATCAACGCACAGGCGAAACGTGAAAGCCAGCTTGCCGAAGACTTGCGCCAGGTCAACGCCGGCCTCGAGATAACCGTCGACGACCGAACACGTGACCTGCGCCATGAAATTGCAGAACACAAGCAGACGGAAGCCGCCCTGCGGCGCGCCCATGATGAAATGGAGACGCGGGTGCAACGGCGTACCAGCGAACTGCGCAACAGCGAGGAACGCTTCCGGGACATGGCGGAAGTCTCCGCCGATTGGTTCTGGGAAATGGACCAGAACCTGCGTTACACCTATGTCTCGCCCGGCATCGCCAACATTGGCCTTGAGCCTGAATTTTTCCTCGGCAAGACTTTCATGGAGACGCTGGGTGACGACTATATTCCCGGCGGTCAGGATGAAATGGTCTCGGCCCTGCTGGCCCGCCAAGCTTACCGCGGCCTCGAACGGCCCTCGGTCATAACGGGCAAATGGGTCAGAACCAACGCCAAGCCGTTATTTTCCGACGACGGCGCCTTTCTTGGGTACCGAGGCACCACCTCTGATATTTCCGAGCACAAGCTGCGCGAAGAGCAGCTGCGCCAAGCCCAGAAGATGGAAGCGATTGGTCAGCTCACGGGCGGCGTGGCGCATGATTTCAACAATTTGCTGGCGGTGATCATAGGCAATGCGGAATTTATCCAAAACGATATCGCGGCGGCAGAGCCCGTCAGGGAAGCGCCGGTCCGGACAATCACACGGGCCGCCAACCGGGGCGCTGAATTGACCAACCGGCTGCTGGCATTTTCCCGCAAGCAGGTCCTTGAGCCCCAGATCATTGATTTATCCCGCCTACTGGCCGGCACCATGGATATCTTACGCCGCACATTGGGTGAAACCATCGAAATCAAGACCATCGAGACGGCAAAAATTTGGCCCTGCGAAGCGGATCCAGGGCAGCTTGAGAATGCATTGCTAAATCTTGCCATCAACGCCCGGGATGCCATGCCCCAAGGCGGCGTTCTGAGCATGGAGACGGCCAACGTCAATCTGGCCGAAAACGACACCAGCGCCGATGTCGATCTGCAGCCCGGCAGCTATGTCATGCTGGCCGTCAAGGATACCGGTACCGGTATGACCGACAATACCCTAAACCATGCCTTCGAACCATTTTTCACCACCAAGGATGTCGGTCAGGGCTCCGGTCTTGGCCTGTCCATGGTATTTGGCTTTGCCAAGCAATCGGGGGGGCATGTTTCGATTGATAGCGAGCTCGGCACGGGAACCACTATTAGACTCTATCTGCCGCGGGCCAGCCAAGGGCAAACAGCTGAAGATGCGGCGCCTGGGCCGGAACCGGCCCTAGCGCGGAATGAAAGAATTCTGGTCGTTGAAGATGATGTTGAGGTCCGCCGCCTTGCCGTGACTATATTACAATCCCTTGGCTACCAGGTATTGCAGGCGGCGGACGGGCCAGCCGCCTTGGCGCTGATGCGCCAGGACAGGCAGTTCGATTTGTTGCTTTCCGACGTGATCCTACCTTCGGGGCTGAGCGGGCCGGATATCGCCGCCCAGGCAGCTGAAATTATTCCTGATATCAAGGTTTTGTTCATGTCGGGCTACGCAGACAATGAAATCGTTCGCCAAAGCAGCCTGAAAGGGGACGTCATTCTTCTGCAAAAGCCTTTTACAGGCAAACAGTTAGCCGCCAAACTTCGGATGATATTGGATACCCCAGCCTGAGCCGCCGCGAAACCATGCATTCCACCTCGTTTATATAAGAATTAACGATTCTATTAAAAGTTTGAGCCAATATGACGCGATTGATTGCCAATCATCGAACAATTTTTATTTTGGACAGGTCATGGACCCGTTTCGCAGCCTAGTTGAAGCTTCAAGCATGGGCGTGCTCGTACATCGGGATTTCAAGCCGCTATACGCCAACCAGGCCCTGGTAAATAGCTTCGGTTACGGTTCGGTGGAAAATTTGCTGGCACTGCCATCGGTGGCCGATTTCCTGCAAGAGCACGAGTTTGAGCGCATGCGGCGCTATGGTGAAGCACGCCTGCGCGGGGAGCCCGCGCCGGAGGAATATGTCGTGCATTGCAAAGGCGCCAATGACCGGGAGTTATGGATGCAAATGCGTCCCGTCGTCATCGAATGGGAGGGTGAGCCCGCCGTCTACGTTTCAATGGTAAATGCCACGGCCAGTGTGCTGGCCGAAAGGGCATTGCAGGAAAGCGAAGAGCGCTTTCGCGATTTCGCCGCGGCATCCGCCGACTGGTTTTGGGAAATGGATGAGGAACTGCGGTATGTCTATTTTTCGGAACGCCATGGGCAGATCACCGGGCTGGATTCCTCTTCCTATATCGGCAAACGCCGGGATGATATCGACCAAAGCCCGATCATGGATGAAATGTGGCAAACCCATATGGCCGATCTGGAGGCGCGGCGGCCATTTCGCGATCTGCGTTACGCGATCCACCACAATGACGGCAGCCTGTTGCCGATCAGCCTGGACGGCCAGCCCAGGTTTGACGAAGAGGGAAACTTTCGGGGTTACCGGGGTGCCGGACGCGATGACACCGAACGGACCGAGGCCGAGGCCAAATTACGCGCGGCGAAAGAAGCCGCCGAGAACGCCAGCAAGGCAAAGTCACAGTTCGTGGCGAATATGAGCCATGAACTCAGAACGCCTCTGAATGCCATCATCGGATTTTCCGACGTCATGGACGCCGCTATTTACGGCCCCCTGGGTCACGAAAAGTATAGGGGATATGCACAGGATATCCGGCAGTCCGGATTGCATCTGCTAAATATCATCAACGACCTTCTCGACACCGCGAAGATTGAAGCCGGGGAGATATCCGTATCGCCCGAGGCCTCGGACTTGAGACTGGTTCTGGAATCCTGCCGTGCCATGGTCGAGGAACAATGCCGCGAAAGACAACTTGATCTGGTCCAAGATATTGCCCCCCAATTACCCATGATCAACGTGGATCCCAGGCATATTAAGCAAATACTGCTGAATATCTTGAGCAATGCCGCCAAATTCTCCAGGGAAGGCGGCACCATAGCGGTCCGCGCCATGGCCCTTGGGCAAAGCGACGTAAAGATAATGATCGAGGATCAGGGCATCGGCATTCCCGCCCAGGATATGCAAAAGGTGCTGCAACCGTTTGGCCAGTCCCGCGATATCCTGAAAAGCAATCGCCACGGCACCGGGCTGGGGCTTCCCCTGACCATCTCCTTGATAGAATTGAACGGCGGGCGGTTCGAACTGACAAGCGAAGAAGGCGTGGGCACGACGGCAACCGCAATTTTCCCTCGGGCAAATTCAGTCACCGCCGAGGAAGACACCCTTCAGGCCCGTTCCACTACCCCGTAGGCGCGACATCCAGACGGATGACGTCTTCCTGGCCTTCCTTGGCGATAGGATAGCGCGCCATGACCAAGGGATCGTGGCCGGGAATGATATGCTTGCCCGATTCCGCCAGGCCGCGCATCTTGCCATATCCCGCAACCATATCGGCGGCGGAATAAACGATGGGAAATGGCGCTATTCCCTCTATATTCTCGTAAAAATGCGCCGCGTCCGAGGCCAGGACAAGCCAGCCGCGCTTGGTCAGCACACGGACGCATTGCACCCCCGCCGTATGGCCGCCGATCCAATGCACCGAGATCCCTGGTGCCACTTCGGCATCACCGTCATGGAAAGCGACCCGGCCATCGAACACCCGGCGCACCATGGTGCAGACATGATCCGCAGCATAGGCATGACCAAAAGGTTCGTGGCACATATGTTTGCCCGTGGCGTAGTTCATCTCTGATTCCTGGAGATGAAACCTGGCGGCGGGAAAATCATCCAGCGTGCCCGCATGGTCATAGTGCAGATGGGTGATGATCACGTCTTCGATCTTGGCCGCGTCGATGCCGATGATCTCCAGGCCTTCGGCGGGCAAGCGAGTAATGGTGCGCCCGCGCTTATCACCCTCGGTCCGTTCGAAGCCCGTATCGACCACGATGGTGCGGTTTTCGTTGACGATGGCCCAGACGAAATAATCCAGCGGCATCTCGCTGTCGTGGGAATCGACCGGATGCTCAGGCGCAATTATAAAATTATCCCGCCGCAAACGCCCCGCCACGCTGCCATAGCGAATGGCGAAAACTTCATAGGTTTCAGGTCCGCTCATAGTCTTTTCTCCCATTTATATCAGCGGGCCAAATAGCCGCCGTCGACAACCAATTCACTACCCGTAACAAACTTCGCGGCATCCGAGGCCAGGTAAAGAATCCCTTCCGCGATAT
>CAYWYB010000055.1:0-21196 GCA_964462145.1 uncultured Rhodospirillaceae bacterium | reverse complement strand
GCCATCCTTGGTCTCGTAGGTGCCATAGAACGGCGCCCCGGTATCGAGAATATTCGTGCCCCGGTCGTCCGTCCAAAAACCCGATCCGTGCATGCCATAGATCGGCAGCATCAGATAGGCGGAGCCTTCCAGCATGGAGGTATCCACCACCTGGCCCTTGCCGGAGCGCTGCGCCTCCCACAGGGCGGCCATGACGCCGAAGGCCAGGAACATCGCCCCGCCGCCGAAGTCACCGGTCAGATTAAGCGGCGGCACCGGGCCGCTGTCCTTGGTGCCGCAGGAATACAGCACGCCCGAGAGGGCGATATAGTTGATATCGTGACCGGCGGCATGGCTGACCGGGCCGTCCTGGCCCCAACCCGTCATGCGGCCATAGACCAGCTTTTCATTGCGGGCCATGCAGACTTCGGGTCCCAGACCCAGACGCTCGGTAACGCCGGGGCGGAAACCCTCGACCAGGGCGTCGGCGCTTTCGACTAGGCGCAGCACGGTTTCAACGCCGTCGGGATTTTTCAGATCGACGGAAATCGATTGCCGGCCACGGCCGAGGACGTCGAAGGCTGGGTTCTTGCCTGAAATTCCAAGGCCCGAGGGCGCCGTGCGGTCGACACGGATGACCTGTGCGCCCATATCCGATAGCAAGGTGGAGCAAAACGGCACCGGTCCGATGCCAGCCAATTCAACGATCTTCATTCCCGCCAACGGTCCCATGGCGTCTCTCCTCTATTTTACCCAAGGTACATCTGTTCTCTTGGGTGACCATAGCGGATGGGAGCCGTTGGGGGCAAATTTTCAACGTTTCAGTCCAAATAACGCAAGGCCGCCACATAGGTCGCCGGGAAAATTTGAGGCAGTGATTATGGAAAATAATTTGATTCTCTCAAGCGGTGCGGGCATAGTTTCCTTCGGTGCTGATTATCTCCGCTGCCCATGTACATGACGACAGAAAGCCATCGGTGTCATGACAAGCGAAAAGAACCGGAATATCGATCCAAAATTGACATTGCAGCGGCTGCGCAGCCGAATTCTCGGTGGCGGCCGTCCCGTGCTTGATAGTTTGAGCGCGGAAGAAATGGTGGCGGCGAACGTGATGATATCGAAGGGCGAAGCCGAAATCGCGTCCTATTCATGCCGCCTGTTTCTTATTGCCCGGCTTCATGACGAGCCAGGCAAGCTGGCGGGGCCGGCGACGGCGGCCAAGCGTTTGCTGGACCGTCAGTAGGCCAGCAATTAGCGACCCATTGCTAACCGCGCCTTACCACTCGGCCATGCCCAGCACCCGGGGTGCGGCGGCATTCAGGTCAAGCAGCAAATGCGTCGGCGCCGTGATGTCGTGGTTGCCGCGCCGCAGCATCCTGACCACGGCCCAGGCCTCTTCGACCCAGGCGTTTTCAGGTTGGGCGCAGGTGTTCTGGCCGGATGGGGTCAGGGTTGTCAGGCCACGGCGCAGACGGCCGAGAAAGCCGCCCGCTTCGGCCGAGGGTTCGGGGCCTAGATAGATCACCAGATGGTGGCCCGGCGTGGGATGGCGCAAGATGGCGCAGCTGCCCGCCGCCTCCTGCAACAGCGGCTTGGCCAGGGGCTGGGGCAGGCCGCCGAATTCCACCAGGTACACGGTCAGCAGAATTTTCGCCGCGCCCAGGCGGCTGAACAGCGCCTGCAGTTCCTCCAGCAGATTGTCGTCGGCAAGCAGTTGGTTCGCGGCGCTGCGGCCACCGGCGGTGGTGTCCGTTGAAATATCCGGGGTGTTGGAGGCGTTGGCGGAGTTGGGAGAGAAAGAGGCGCGCGTATCGCGCTGTTGCAGGCCGGTAAGGCGGCTAAGTCTAGTGCCGTGGCGTTTTTCGTGTTTCAACTCTTTGCCCTCGATAAGTTGACCGACGCGGGATTTATTAGGCGCTGCAAACGGGGGCATTGGGTGGGCAAAACTGTGACAATTTCAGGGCCGTTTATATTCTGGTGCGGTTGGCGAAATTGGCTCATTTTAATTTCATGTATAACATTTAAAAAATATGATAAATAATTGAAAAATAATAAGTTTCTGATTTCTTAATTTTTCATACGAAAGGGTGGGCATTACCGTCGTCGATGAACGAATTGCTGGCTGGGACATTTTTTTGCGGCGCTGTTAGCTTCCCGCATCGCGGCCCGGACGCCAGCGGTAGCCGAATCGGGGGTAGTTTTCGATGGCGTTGAAATTCGGATCGATATCGCGGAACTTGCGCCGAATACGCTTGATAAAGGCACGTACGTTGACTTGGTAGCCGTCCGTTCCAACGCCGGCGGAGAAGCCGGAGCCGCGCACCAAATCATATAGATTTCGGTATTGTAAATCCTGTCCAGGTTGTTCGGCGAGCCGTTCGACAATGGCGTATTCGCGCAATGTCAGGGATACTTCATGGCCCTTCCAACTGGCGCGGTGGCGTTCCGGGTATAATTCCAGTTGCCCGCGACGCAGGGAGTGTTTTTGCATGCGCTGTTCCCTCGGAGAATCGAGTTTGCCTAATCGACACTCAATTACATTTCGTTGGAACATGTGGCCGGCGCTTCTGCTATCCGGTCGCCCACTGTCCAAAGATCCGGCGCATTTCCGCGAATCGAAAATTTATCCTGTTAATTTTTAGTGACAAAGATTAACAAAACCTTGCGGTCCAAAAAATTGGGCTCTGCAATACCCTTCGCATGGCATATAGGAGCGAAATTCCATGCCGCCAAAACAAAATCCGCTGCGCCTGAACAAGCTGCAGTTGAAAACGTTGACGTTATTTCAAGAGCTGGCCCTTTCGCCCGAGACCTCATCGCCGCGTGAGGACGGCGGCAGCTTGATCACTTCACTGCCTCGGGCCCACGGCAATCACTTTCATCTTGGCGCGGGCGTTGTCATGGCGGCGGATGCGACGGGCTTGTCCAATCAAAGCGTTTGGCGCGCGTTGGAGCGTAAGTCATTGATTGAAAGCAATTTTCCCATGGCTTTGATCTTGACCGAGGCGGGCAGGGCCTATGACACCGGCATGCGGGAACAAATTCTGCATCTGGCGGATCATTAAGGCAGGCAGGGTCGCGGCTGGGTCGTTCGATACCGAAAATGGTCTAATACTGCCGCTCCGGCACGCGCACGACCATGCCGTCCATGGCCTCGGTGATTTGAATTTGGCAGGACAGCCGGCTGTTGGCTTGCAGATCGGTGGCGAAATCCAGCATGCCTTCCTCCAATTCCGCGGGTTCGCCGCAGGCCTGCAACCAGGCATCGTCGATATAGACATGACAGGTGGAGCAGGCGCACAGGCCGCCGCATTCCGCCATCACCCCCTCGATCCCGTTATCGATGGCACCGTCCATCAGGGTTTGACCCGCACGTAACTCGGTCACCCGTTCCGTACCGTCGTGTTCGATATAAGTTACCTTGACCATGACCACATACAGACTTGTTACAGTCTAGATTTCATAAATCCGGGGCACTTTCACCACCATGATCTTGATCAAGTCGCCCGCTGATCGCCAGGGCTCATATGGGCAGGGGACAGGCCGTTGCCAAGTTGCTGGGCAGTGCGGCTAAAATGATATAACATAACATTATGAATATTCAGTCTCCGCCCGATGCTCCCGCCGCCGCCGTCAGCGAGGTTCGGGACCAGGCCACCCTGGTCGCCGCCGAAGGCGTGGGGATGAGCTTTATGGGGCGGCAAATCCTGTCCGGCGTTGATTTGACCGTCAACCGGGGCGAAATCGTCACCCTGATCGGCCTGAACGGCTCAGGCAAATCGACCCTGGCCCGCATATTGCTAGGCTTGCTGCGGCCCGAGGCGGGAAGGGTCTGGCGGGCGGCGCATCTGCGCCATGGCTATGTGCCCCAGGACATCACCATTGATCCGGCCATGCCCCTGACCTTGCGCCGATTTTTGACCCTTGGCGGCAAAGTGGCGGAGGCTGATCTGGCCGCAACCCTGGACGAAGTCGGCCTGCCGGACCGCCTGGACGCCCAGGTTGCCGGTTTTTCCGGCGGCGAATTGCACCGCGCCATGTTGGCCCGGGCGCTGTTGCGCAAGCCCGATTTTCTGGTCCTGGACGAGCCCATGAGCGGCGTAGACGTGGCCGGACAGGGGCAGCTGTATCAATTGATCGAAAACGTCCGCGACCGCTACAATTGCGGCGTACTGCTGATTTCCCACGATCTGCACGTAGTGATGGCGGCGACGGACCGGGTGATCTGCCTGAACCACCACGTCTGTTGCACCGGGCGGCCCGATGCGGTTGTCGGCGATCCGGAATTCCGCGCCCTGTTCGGCGCGGCGGTGGCGGACCGCCTGGCGCTGTATCATCACCACCATGACCATGACCACGACGCCCACGGCCATGTCATACCTCTGCAAGATGGGCAAGAGGATCATGATCATAGTGGACACGATTATGGGGGGCATGGCCATGATTGAGGATTTCATGCTGCGTGCCGTCCTCGGCGGTCTTGGCGTCGCGGGCGTCGCCGGGCCCCTGGGCTGCTTCGTGATCTGGCGCCGCATGGTCTATTTCGGCGCCGCCTTGGCCCATTCGGCCCTGCTGGGGGTGGCGCTGGGTCTGGCACTGGGCCTGCCGGCGGATCTGGGCATAGCGGTGTTGTGCCTGTTGATGGCCCTGGGTTTTCTGGCCCTGGACCGCAGTCAACTCGTGGCATCGGACACTTTGCTGGGTATTCTGGCGCATGCCTCTCTGGCCCTGGGGCTTTTGGCTCTGGCCTTGATGGAGGGCCTGCGGGTTGATCTGATGAGCTATCTGTTCGGCGATATTCTCGCCTTGAGCCAGGGGGATGTTTGGGTCATTTACGGCTTGATGGCCGCCGTGCTGGTGGTTTTGCTGGTGTTTTGGCGGCCCCTGCTGTCGGCGACCATTGATGAGGATCTGGCCCGCGTCGAAGGCCTGGCGACGGGCCGTTTGAAGCTGCTGTTTACTCTTTTGATGGCCGTCGTCATAGCCATCGGGATGAAGGTGGTGGGCATTTTGATGGTAATATCGCTGCTCATCATCCCCGCCGCCACGGCACGGCGGCTGGCGCCAAGCCCGGAGGGCATGGCGTTGGTCGCTGCCCTGTGCGGGGCGCTGTCGGTGATCCTGGGACTGGCGGGGTCTTATATTTGGGATTTGCCCTCGGGCGCGGCCATCGTGGCGGCGGCGGCGGGACTATTCCTGTTGTCACTGCTGGCGGGCAGCCGGTTCGGCGGGACGGAGAGGTGAGGGGATGATGAAGCAAGACATTAAAACTCCCGTTGAAAATCCCATAGAGAATCCATTTGTTAAGCCTGGTCATGATCATGCCAGCTGTGTCAGCGCCGCCCTGGATGGGGCGGAGGCGGTCTGCGCTAGGCGCGGCGGCCGTTTGACGCCCTTGCGCCGGCGGGTGTTGGAGCTGGTCTGGCGCAGCCATCAACCCGTAGGCGCCTACGATTTGTTGGCCCTGTTGCAGGATGAACGGGGCCGGGTGGCCCCGCCCACGGTGTACCGCGCGCTGGATTTCCTTTGTGCCCATGGTCTGGTGCATCGCCTGGACAGTTTGCAGGCGTTTATCGGTTGCGGTCACGCCGCCGGCGACAGCGACAGTGATGACGACGGCGGCCAGCACCCGGCGCATTTCCTGATCTGCCAGGACTGCGGCGTCGCCGTTGAAGTGCGGGATGGGCAATTGGACGGCGCCATCAGCCACTTGGCCGGGCGCACGGGTTTCGCCATCGCGGACGAGACGATCGAACTGCGCGGCCGCTGCGCAGATTGCCAGAACTAGCGCCACGGGCGGATCGTTAGGATCGTATAATGGGCGGAATAATCTGGCTGGCGTCTTATCCGAAGTCGGGCAATACCTGGCTGCGGGCGTTTCTGCATAATTTGCTGAAGGATCCGGCCCAGCCGGCGGAGATCAATCAACTGGATCAGTTCTGCCTTGGCGATTCCCAGGCGCAATGGTATGCCCATGTGGCTCAGGGCCGTAAACCCATTGATATGCCGGTGGAGGAGGTTGCCGCCCTGCGTCCCCTGGTGCACGAGGCCTTTACCAAGGCGCACCCCGATACGGTTTTCGCCAAGACCCATAATTTGTTGGGCGAGGCCCATGGCGTGCCCCTGGTCAGCATGGCGCACACCCTTGGCGCCATTTATATCATGCGCAACCCCCTCGATATGGTGATTTCCCTGGCCGATCATTTCGGCCTGAGCCTTGATGACGCCATCGCCATGCTGGCCGATCCCAACGCCGGCACCCCAAGCACGGAAGCCAGTGCCTTTGAGTTCTACGGCACCTGGTCACAGCATGTGGCCTCCTGGACGGCTGCCCAAAATGATCGCCTGATATATCTGCGCTATGAAGATATGAGCGCCAAACCGCGGCGGACCTTTCGCCGGGCGGCGGAATTTCTTGGCCTGAACCCGCCCAAGGCGCGCCTGGACAAGGCAATCCGTTTTTCATCCTTCAAGGTGCTGCGCGCGCAAGAGGCCAAGGGCGGCTTTCGCGAGCGCAGCGCGAATTCCAAGGCATTTTTCCGCTCCGGAAAATCCGGGCAATGG
The DNA here is from genome assembly GCA_964462145.1 of uncultured Rhodospirillaceae bacterium. Taxonomy (GTDB): domain Bacteria; phylum Pseudomonadota; class Alphaproteobacteria. Next base: position 14,653 of record CAYWYB010000055.1, on the reverse strand, counting down.
CCCACCGTCCTCTCGACGGCGCAGGTGGACGCGGTGGTCGCCGCCCATCACACACAAATGGAGCGTTTCGGTTATTTGCCGTAAGATCGCTTTGAGAGTAAGTGCGGATAATCCCTTGCTATCCGCGCTTTGCGTGTTTTAGCGTTGGCTTAAACGCTTGTTTACCCGATCGCATGTAGGTTAGCTTACAATAAAATTATTGTGAATTATGACTGGAACGCCTGCGCCAAGACCCATGGGAAGATAAATATGTTGCGTGCGCAACCTGATCGCCGGGTTCGGTGGGAAATAGCATCGTGGAGTTGAAAAAAATCAACCGGCCCGGATTGTCGGAGGTCATACAGTCACATCAGAGCAATCTGTTGGGCCATCCTGATGGCCACCGGGCCGATCTTTCATTCCATGACCTGACCGGGGTGGAGCTGGCAAGTCTCAATCTTTCCACGTCGGATTTTTCCGGCGCCAGTCTGCAGCATGCTATTTTGATGGAGACCAATTTTACCCGCGCGGTCCTGTTTGGCACGGACCTGCGGGTCGCCAATCTGCGCCGGGCCAATATGACCCAATGTGATTTGCGCGGCGCCTGCATGCGCGGAGCGGACCTGAGCGATGCCATCATGATCGATGCCGACATGCGTGAAGGTGTCATCGCCTGGCACGACGGCACGGAGTCGCAATACGAACACCGCAAAACTGAAATTTCCGCCGCTGTTGCCGTCCGCGCTGATTTTACTGGCGCTAAGATGTCCACCAGTTTCGTTGCGCAAACCGATTTCTCCGACGCGGTCTTGCGCAACGCCAGTATGAGCGGTGCCGATATGCGCAATTGCCTCTTCGTCGGGGCGCAGATGGAAGGCGCGGACCTGTCCGGCTGCCAATTGGTGGGGGCGAATTTGACCGGCGCCAATCTAAGCGGCGTCAACGTTGATAACGCCGATTTCAGCGGCGCCGAATTAAGCGGCGCAATCATCGATCCCGATGTCCTCGCCGCACCGGCGCTGCAAGGGGCCAAGTTGCCAACCCTTGATACCACCATAGGCGAGCGTCTGGATGAAATTCTTCTGGCTCACGGCCAATGGGCCGACAGCAAGGGCGGCAGCCGCGCCGATCTATCCCACGCCGATCTAAGCAGCCGGGAACTGCCCGCCATCAACCTGGCCGCCGCAATCCTTAAATTCGTCGTGTTCAGGGCGGCAAATTTAAAGGCCAGCGTGCTTAGCATGGCCGATCTTTCAGGCGCCGATCTGCGCGCGGCCAATTTACAACGGGCGGACATGCGCGGCGTAAATATGGAGCGGGCCAGCCTGCACGGTACGGATCTGACCGGCGCCGACCTCGGCCCACTGAAAAGTACCGGTCCCTCCAACCGGGTCTGGCGCAGTTCCTTATCCTATGCCCGGTTCCAAAATGCCGATTTGACCGGAGCAAACCTGGTCGACGCCGATCTGACCGGGGCGAGTTTCGATGGCGCCAATTTGACCAACGCCGATCTCTCCTGGGCCGATGTGGCAGACGCCTCGTTCCGCGGGGCCAATCTGACCGGAACCCGGTTCGAGGGCGTCGATATGAGCAAGGCACATTCGGACTGACCATTTTTTCGCCGACGGATGCCGCCCTTGGTAATACACTTGGCCGCGAGGAAATCATCGTACGGCCAGCAAAGGGCGAAAAAAAATAATGAAACAGCTATGTCAGATGGACGTTTTGGTTGTGGGCGGGGGAATGGCGGGCGTCGGCGCGGCGCTGGCGGCGGCGCGGGCCGGCAGGGAAACCATGCTGATCGAAAAGAATGGCTTCTTCGGCGGCATTGGGGCCTTGTCCATGGGCATGCCGATCAACCAGATGCGCACCGGCCATCAGGCCCGTTCGGACATTCATGAAGCGTTGATCGAAAAGCTTGCCGCCTATGGCGACAAGGCCGTCTGGCTGGGCGAGCACCAATTGCGCTGCAATGTGGAATACCTCAAGGTGGCGATCCTGGATGCCCTGGACGCCGCCGGCTGCCGCTATCTGGTGCATGCCCACGTGGTCGACAGCCTGGTCACCGGTGATCGTGTCACCGGTGTGGTTGTCGGCAGTTCCGATGGCCTGCTGACGATCCAGGCAGGCGTTGTCGTTGATTGCAGCGGCGATGGCGACGTGGCGCATTTCGCCGGTGCCGAGATGCTGAAGGATTGCGATCAGCCCGCGCCCATGACCCTGGCGCAAAAGGTCGGCAACGTGGATTTCGACGCGGCGAAGGCCTTTCAGCGCGACGAAGGCATGTGGCGGCTGTCCGAGCGGGCCAGCCAGAAATACCCGCTGATCCCCAAGAAATGGCGTTTGACCAGGGCGCCTTCCAACAGCAGCTTTTATATCAATCATGGCGGCACCAAGGATTTGGCAAATTATGATGCCACCGATCCACTGCAATTAAGCGAGGCGGAATGCCTCAGCCGCCGCCAGGCGGTACAGATGATCGATGCCATGCATGACTTTGGCGGCGAAGCGCTGGCCGGCATTGAACTGATCGCGACGGGGCCGCAAATCGGCATTCGCCCCCGCCGCCGGGTCAAGGGCCTGTATGTGATGGCCGAGGAGGATGCCCTGGAAGGCAGGCGCTCGAATGATACGGTGGCCTGGCGCAGCGGTTTCCTTGATATCGGTTTTGTCCGGTTTGAACCGATGAAAATACATGACGTACCCTACGGCGCTCTGGTGCCTGAAAAAATCGACGGCCTGCTGATCGCCGGGCGCTGCATATCCGCCACCCATGTCGGCGCCTCGGCCGGTAAAAGCATGGGCAACTGCATGGCCACCGGGCATGCCGCCGGTATTGCCGCCGCGCTTGCCGTTCAGGGCGGCCAGCAGCCCCGCGAACTTGCGGTCGGGGAAATTCAAGCCCGTTTGCGCCAAGATGGCGTCGATTTGGAGCGTGCCGGAGAAGAACAGGCGAGATCAGCCATATTCGGGGCGAGTAATAGCCTGCTGGGCCGCAACCCCTGCCGTAAAGGAATTATTAACTAAAAATAGCAGTTTTCTGCGGGTGACAGTAGTCACGTTTGTGCTTGTTTGGCGTCAAGACGCTGTCTCCGGGTGACCGCCGTCACTCGAATTCCCATAGTCTGACGCCAAATCTGATCCTGACGCTGGGGAGGGCCCGGCGGAAAGCAATGTAGCTTATTTGAGGGATTAGAGATGCAAACCATAGTTTTCGCTTCACAGAAGGGCGGCTCGGGCAAGACCACCTTGGCCGCGCATATGGCGGTACAGGCTAGCGAGGCCGGGTTTGGCCCCGTTTCCATGATTGATACGGACCCCCAGGGCAGCCTGCACGGCTGGTGGCAAATGCGCGAGAAGGACATGCCGTCGCTGATCCGCTCGAACGCAAATGACATCGCCGAGGATTTGGAGCATCTGCGCGCCCAGGGTTACCGCCTCGCGGTCGTCGATACCCAGCCGGCGGTGACGGAAGCAATTTCGGACATCGTCCAGTATGCGGATCTGGTGGTTATTCCCTGCCGGCCCAGCCCCCATGATTTGCGCGCTGTCGGCGCCACGGTCGATATCGTGGAGCGTTGGCAGAAACACATGATTTTTGTCGTCAACAGCGCCACGCGGCGGGCCCGCATTACTTCGGAAGCGGCTGTCGCGCTGTCGCAGCACGGCACGGTCGCGCCGGCGACCCTGCATCACAGGGTGGACTTCGCAGCCTCCATGATTGATGGCCGTACGGTAATGGAAACCGGTCCCGACGGTAAATCAGCCACCGAGATCACCGTGCTTTGGGACTATATCGAGGGGCGCATGGGCCGGATCAATCAGATCCCCATGCCGTACGAGACTGCCCGGCAGGCCGGCGATGCGAACAACTCGTTCGGCTCGCGCAATCAAACCCAACCGCGGACCCCGATTGGACTGCAAACCGACAATCAGTCGTTGCAGGCCGGCGGCGGCCTGCGGCGGCCTGCGCAATCCGGCGCCCGCTTCGGTCGGCGTTTTGCGGCGGACAACGGTTAAAGGAAGGAGTGGGAGGGAACCATGACAAATTCAAATTTTGCCTCGCTGCATGCGGGAATGCTGGAACGTAGTTCAAAGGGCAACGGTAGCGGTAAAAGCTACGGCAGTGGCAAGGCGGTGAAAGCCCTGATGCCGGAGACCGCCGCGAATGTGGAAACGGATTTTTCGCGGGCGCGGCAATACGCCCCGCCTATCCGCTCGTTGCTGGAGCGCGTCGCCGATTGGACCGTGCTGCCCGAAGAGCTTGATGGAGATATCAGCCGGCACTACAACCGGGTCAACGACGAGGTTACGGGAGCCAAGCGCCCGGTATTGGATCTTTGGGTCCCGGATCAGCCAAAAATGCCTCAGTCCGGTTCAAGTGGTCCCGAGGTAAGTTCCATTTCGCCGGCTGTCGCGCCGGAAAAGCCGAAACGCAAGGCTCTAACCCTGCGCTTGGAGCCCGAAAGCTATAATCGGTTGCGCGAGGTCTGCGCTGCAACGGGGCGGTCGCGCCAGGACATTCTATTTACCGGCATGACCAAGTATCTCGATTTACTTGATACCCGCGAAACCGTTGAGAGCGACGATTGACAAGGCCGTGATGATGGAAAACAGGGGCGCGTCCCATGCGGGGCGCGCCTTTTTTTGTTTTGCGCCGGTAATGTTCCTAATCCGGGGGCAGGCGGGGTACGTCGATCATCTGCGGCGGCTTGCCCTCTTCGTGGTTCCGCCACATCATCTCGTAGGCCAGTTCAAGGTGGCGCGTCAGCCGTTTCGAATTGAACAGGGGGTAGTCATCCCGGCTTGCCGCCAGTTCACTTTTAATCGCCGCCAAGCGGTCGCGGTCGGCCGCCAGGGCCAGGGCCTTTGCCTCGTAATCCTCGATCCGATATTGGATCATGTCTTCCTGTCCAATGGCCGATAGCAGGGTTGCGCCGTTGCGCGATTGCGGCGTGGGGCCGGCCAATGTCAGCAAGGGTACGCCCACCCAAAGGCAATCCACCGTGGTCACGCCGCCGCCGTGATAAAAGTTATCAAGGGCCAGATCGGCGAAGGACAGCCGCGCCAAATGCTCTGGATGGGGGATCTTGTCGGCGAAAATCAAGCGGTCGGGATTGACGCCACGGGCCTGGGCCTCCCGGCGCAGATTATCCGTACTCGAGGTGGTCCCACGTACGAGCCACAGCACCGCGTCCGGGACCTTCCGTAGCAGCCGCATCCAAATGGCGAACATCTTCGGTTCGATCTTGTAATGCGTGTTGAAATTGGCGAAGACGAAGCCATCTTCGGGCAGACCGCACTCGGCCCGGCTGGGCCCTTCCACGGCGATGGGCGCGCGCTGTGTGGCCATGAAGGTATCGGGAAGATAGACGAGGTTCTCGGTAAAGAAAGGCCTCTGTTCGGGTGGCACTTGGTGGTGATCGGTGATCAGGTAGTCCAAAAATCGGGCCCCGATGGTCGCCGAATAGCCAAGATAATGCGCCTGGATGGGTGCCGGCCGCAAGGCCAATAGCGATAATTGCCCACCTTTTGTATGCCCGGCAAGATCGATCAGGATATCAATTTCGTCGTCGTGGATCAGCTTGGCGGAGTCCTGGAAGGAATTATCCACCAATTTATGAAAGCCGTGAAAGCGTTCGCGCAAGGCATCGGTCATATGGTCGTCACCACCTGAATGAAGCGCGTAGCCATAGGTTTCAAATTTGTCGGTGCGGTGATTGTCCAGAATGCCCTTGAACGCTACCGAAACGCTATGAAAGCGGAAATCCGGCGAGACATAACCGACGCGGAGACGGTCGTGGCGTTTCAGACGGTTGTAATTGAATTTCAATTGCTGACCCAATTCAGCCACGTAATCGGCATTGCGGGTCGAAATCTGTTCGGCCACGGCTTGGCGCAGGGCCATGGAGAATTCGCCCGGCAGGCTTTGCAGGGCAAAGGCCGAGACCGCGACCGTATTGCCCGCCGCCAGTTCCTGTTCCGTATTGGTGCGGATTTGTTCCACCACCGAATGCAGGTTGGACCAACTGCATTGTTGCATCAGGGAATGCGCCAAAAAGGGATAGATGACGTTATAGTCGGGGCGGACCCGCAAAGCCTGCATGAAGGCCATGATGGATTCGTCCCAGCGGTTAATACTTTGCAGCAGGCTGGCCAGGTTGAAATAGCCCTCGGCCAGATCTGGATCGATTTTCAGTAATTTGCCATAGGCGGCGATGGCCTCGTCGATATGACCTATGGCGGCTTCGGAAATGGCGAGATTATTCAGGGCTTCGGGATAATCGGGATTAATCTCCAGGCCTCGCTTGAATTTCTTCACGGCGTCTTCATGCCGGTTCTGAGTTTGCAGGGTCAGGCCCATACCATTGTATATATTGAATAAATCGGGTTCGAATTGCAGTGCATGTTCGAATGCCTCGACCGATTCCGCCAAACGTCCCATATGACGCAAGGTATTGCCCAGATTACAGGCCACCAGGGCCTGTTCCGGTTTCAGCTCCAACGAGCGGCGATAACTTGCCACCGCGTCATCTCGTCGCTCCAGGGAAACAAGGCAATTGGCCAGATTATTGTGCGCCTCGGCAAAGTCCGGCTGCAGGCTGATCGCCCGCGTGTATTGTTCAACTGCCTCGCCGGTGCGCTTAAGGGCCAATAAAGAGTTACCGTAACTGTTGCGGTAGTCCGCCGAATTGGGCTGGCCGGCGCAGGCGCGCTCAAAGTCGGCTGCGGCGTCCTCGTATCGGGATAGCTTGAAATACAAGGTGCCAAGATGGAAAGCGGTCACGGTATTGTCCGGTTCAAGTTCCCTGGCCCGTTTCAGTGCCTGTTCGCAGTCTTCATGTTGATCCATCAACAACAACAGATTTCCCAGACAATTCCAGGCCTCGGTAAAGTCCGGCTCCAGCGCCAGGGCCGCTTCCAACGCTTCCCGCGCCTCGGCGAACCGGTCCAGCCGCGTTAGGGCCAGTCCAAGGTCCGCATGTGCCGCAGCCCAGTTAGGCGCCAATACCGTGGCTTGGCGCAAGGCCTCCACGGAACCTTCCGCATCGCCAAGGGACAATAGAACATTGCCAAAGTTCTTGTGAGCGTCCGGGTTGTTGGGGTCGGCGCGCAAGGCTGCCTGGAAGCTTTCCTTGGCTTCCTCGGTTCGTTCGGCGGCAATCAGGATGCTGCCAAGGTTAATATGGGCGTTGGGAATGCTGGGATCGATACTAATGGCCTGATGATAGCATTCGATGGCCCCTGCCGTGTCGCCTTGCTGATATAGCAGATTGCCGAGATTAGCATGCGCGGCGGCGAAAAGCGGGTTTTCCGATAGGGCGCGCCGATAACAATCGGCGGCTTGCTCCAATTGTCCGGCCTGGGCATGGGCATTGCCCAGGTTGGAGAGGGTATCAGGATCCTCGGGCAGGACGGTCAGAACCTGTTGGTAAAGGGGAATTGCTTCCATGACCCGGCCCTGGGAGGCCAGCAAGGCGGCAAGATTGAATACCGCGTCCATATGCTGGGGGTCGCCGACCAGTACTTTTTGATACAGCTCTTCGGCGGCGGCGGCCTGTCCTGCCTGATGTTGGGCCAGGGCTGCCTGATAGGTCGGGTTAGGCATGTTCATGCCTGGATTCATAGACTTACACGGTTAATATTCTTTGAAGCCCCGCGTTTCATTTCATCTCTTCATCTCATTCCGACATCTCTTGCCTAGTGATTGGCCCCTGGGGGCGGAAGTTGCTGCCTGCCCGGCAAAGCTTGCTCCCAGGGTGGCAAAATTTGCCTGCCATGGCCTTTGCTGGGCCCGGCAAAGAGTTTTTGAAAAAATTTGAAATGCATGAAAACCTCAATAATTACAGTGTCTTGTAAGTTTTTTCCCCAGGTTTGGCAAAACTTGGCACGACCCTTGCGTTGAGTTGGGTGGCAAAAGCCCGCCGCTGGTCGAGCGGTGTACCGAAAATCGGGGATTAGGAGAACGGAACAATGGTTTTATCCATTAATACAAACCTCGGAGCGATGGTTGCCTTGCAGCACCTGAACTCCACCAACACCATGCTGGAAAATACCCAGCTGCGTATTACCACGGGCCTGAAGGTCAATGGTCCGAAGGATGATGCGTCCACTTATGCTATCGCCCAGAACATGCGCGGCGATATCAATGGCATGATGGCGGTGAAAACCGCGATTGCCGGCGGTGAATCAACGGTCAACGTGGCGCTGGAAGGCGCCGTGGCGATTAATGATCTGCTGCTGGAAATGAAAGCCAAAGTGGTGCAAGCCAACCAGGCTGGTCTGGATGCGACCTCTCGTACGGCCTTGCATAATGATTTCGACGCCCTGCGTCAGCAGATCGAAACCATTACCGGAACGGCGGAATTCAACGGCACCAACCTGATTAAGGCCAGCGCCGCGAACCTGTCGGTTTTGAGCACGGTTGACGGCTCCACCATCGCGGTGTCGTCCCAGACAATGGATCCGACAACGCTGGCCATTCAGACGACGACCTTGCTGTCGTCGGCGGGCGCAGCAACGGCCCTGACGGCCATTGACTCGGCGATCACCTCAGTGGCCGATAAGCTGGCCGCACTTGGTTCGGTATCGAAACGACTGGAAATTCAAAGCGACTTTACAGTCAAATTGATCGATATCCTGCGGGCCGGTGTCGGTAACCTGGTTGATGCGGACATGGCCGAGGAAAGTGCCAAATTGCAATCCTTGCAGATCAAGCAGCAATTGGGCGTCCAGGCACTGTCGATTGCCAATTCCAATCCTCAGGTTATCCTCAGCCTGTTCAACGGCTAAGTTGATAGCCAGGCATAGAGGGAGCGGCTGGTAAAACCGGCCGTGGATAGGAAAATGGCACTTAAATTGACACTTAAGCCAGGTGAGAAATTCATCATCAATGGCGCCGTGGTGCAGAATTCGGATCGGCGTACGACACTGGTTATCCAGAACCGGGCGTCACTGCTTCGGGAAAAGGACATTATGTTGCCCGAAGACGCGACAACGCCCATGCGCCGGATCTATTTCACGATAATGATGCTGTATCTGGACGAAGGCTCGCTAAAGCAAAATCAGGACAATTTCCTGGAACTGATGTCGTCATTCATGAACGCGATCAGCAATGCCGAAGCGGTGGCGCAATGCGTCAATGTCATACAGCAAGTACATGCGAAACAATATTACAAGGCCTTGGTTGGTTGCCGAAAGTTGTTTCCGTTTGAAGAGGAGAGATTGAATTATGTCGCTTCATAGCTATACGGTCGCGCAAAACACGACCGAGAATCCGCGGCAGACGGAATATCGTTTATTCGCGCAGGTTACCCGCGCCTTGCTGGAAAGCCAGAAGGAAGAATCCAAATCTCCTCTGGCCAAGGCGGTCCATTGGAACCGCCGGCTGTGGCTGGCGCTCCAGGCGGATTGCGCCATGGAAAGCAATGTACTGCCGGATGAAACGCGGGCCGGAATTATCTCGCTCGCCATCTGGGTGGATAAACACTCGCGCAAGGTATTGCGCGGTGAAGCCAAGATCGAGCCGTTGATCGACGTCAACTGCTCCATCATGGAAGGTCTGTCAGCCTAATTATTCAGGCCAGACCGCCAAAGGAATAAAGCCAGTCTCGACCCGGACGCCTCCGCGTCCGACCCCGGTGACCGCTCGGCCAACTAAGTTGGCCGGGCGGTTTCACGTTTTGGGCTCTGCAAGCCAGCCGTCTTGCGCTATATCAAGGGAAGTTTGGAGAGCTTCGGGCGGATGGTGTGAGACATCTTCGAAAACTGCATTGGTTACTGCTGATCGCGCTGCCGTTATTCGCGGCCCCTGGGCCGGCGGCCGCCGGCTCCATTGATGAGGTCACCATTGTTACGGACCAGGCGCGACATTTTTTTCAGGTCGAGCTGGCCGCGACGGAAGCTTCACGGCGCAAGGGCCTGATGCACCGCCGGCAGTTGGCCGCGAATGCCGGCATGCTGTTCATTTTTCCACGCAGCGGCCGCCAGAGTTTCTGGATGAAAAACACCCTGATCCCATTGGACATGCTGTTCCTTGCCGGCGATGGCCGCATCATGCATCTGCATCACAACGCCCAACCCCATTCCCTGGCGCCGATCAGTTCCAAAGTGGATGTGACGGCTGTATTGGAAATCAATGGCGGCCTCAGCCGCCGTCTGAAAATCAAAGTGGGAGATCAAGTATTGCACCCCAGTCTGACGAGACGGAATTGAGCATGGCGCAGGATCAAGAGGGGGAGGAAAAGACACCGCCGCCGGGTTTCGTGATGGGAACGCGAAAAAGTCCGTACACCACCCTGATCGGACCGTTCTACGAGATCCCCGATGATGAAGAGGGGCGGCGTGGTTTCTGGGTTTCGGACGACCATATCAACAATGCCGGCATTATCCACGGCGGCATGGTCATGAGTTTCACCGATAATCTGCTGGCGAGGGCCGTTTCCAATAGTGGCGCCGGGCCGGCCGTGACCTTGCACATGACCACGGATTTCGTCGGCCCGGCCCATCTGGGCGACTGGGTTGAGGGCAAGGCCAAAATTATCCGCCGCACCCGGACCCTGGTCTTTGTCGAGGGTGAAGTTTATACCAGAAAACGCCTTATGATGACCGCCAAGGGCGTCTTTCGCCGCCTGGGACGAGACCATGAACGGCATGCCCGGCAACATGGCGCGGAATTCGAGATCACGCCATGAGTTGAGGCTTGGCGAAAACACCGCGCTGACGCGCGGCATTGCCAACTACATCCACTAGCTTGTCCTTTTCCACCGGCTTGACCAAATAGTCCACGACGCCGTCCTTCATGAAATCGACCGCCAAATGCACGTCGGGATAGCCGGTCAGCACGATTATTGGGATCAAGGGGTAGTTCTTGCGGAAGTAGGCGACGGCTTCGACGCCGTTGACCTTGGGCATGCGGACATCGCAGATGATCACCACGACCTCCAGGACATTTTCGTTGTCCAGAACCCGGATAGCCATTTCCCCGTCCTCGGCTTCGACAATCTCATAGATCGTTCCTTCCAACTGCAGCCGTATGGTCTTGCGGATCTCCGCCTCGTCATCAATCACCAGGATCTTGTGTTTCATTCTCTTGGTTCTCCCCATTCGGTTCTTGGATCGGAAATGTAATCGTACAGATCGTCCCCTCTCCGACATTGCTCTCGAATTCGATGCCGCCGCCGTATTTCTTGACGATCTGCCGCACCACGAAAAGCCCGATGCCCTCGCCTTCGTCCGGTCCTTTGGTGGTGAAGAAGGGATCGTAAATCCTGGCCATGTCGGCGGGCGCTATACCGGCACCGGTATCGCTAATTCGGATCGATAGATGATCTCCCCGCTCAAGGCTCTCGATCCGTAAAATACCCTCGCGCCCCATCGCCTGCAGGGCGTTGCGGATGACATTGAAAAAGGCCTGCTGCACATCTTCGCTCTTGGCGGAAATCGCGGGCACGGCGGCGAGGTGCTGTTCGGTCTCGATGGTCTCGGCACGAAGCGTTAGCCGCGCCATCGAAAGGGCCTCGGCCAGGGCCGCATTGACATCGACCGCTTCCAGACCATGCTTTTCCGCCGGTTGGCTGTAGCCGGCCAGGTTCTTGATGATCTCGCCGATGTGCTTGCAATAGCCGATTATATCCCTGGCGTGCTCCTGGCCGAGGTCCAGGTCGCCGCCGTCGCGAATGGCCTCGGCCGCGCCCAGAATGGCGTACAGAGGGTTATTGATCTCATGCCCGATGCCGCTGGCCAAGGTGCCCAGCGCGGCCATTTTTTCCGCTTGTATTAGAGCGGTCTCGGCCTGTTCCTTGGCGGCGATCAACGCCGCTTCGGCCTGTTTTCGGGCGGTCACGTCATGCAGCATGGCCGTCAGGACGGTCTCTCCATCCAAATTCAGCTTGAAGACCGAGGCCTCGGCCAGGAATTCAGAGCCATCCGCACGGATTCCGAATACTTCGCTGCGTTCGGTCATTAGCTTACTTTGCTCCGGCGCGGCGCGAAAGCTGGCCATGTGTTTGGCATGAGCATTCCGGAAGCGGTCAGGAATCAATAGATCCAGCGGCTGGCCGATGATGTCGTCGGCGCGATGTCCGAATAGGCTTTCCGCGCCGGTGTTGAAGACGCGTATCCTTGACCCGGTGTCAACCGCAATGATGGCGTCGGGCGCTACCGAGAGCATCCCGGCCAATCTGTGTTCTTGTCTAATCACGGTTTCAGCGGCAGGCGAAGGCGTGGTGTTGCGGCGGGACAGGGAATGTCCCCTGTCATTCTGCTTTTCATTGGCTCGGCTAACCATCGCTTCACCCACTTGCCGGATTTCAGGTTTTGCGCGGTAGTGATCGTATCGTGGAAAATATTATGACAAATATAACATATTCACATATGCACCCGGTAGGGGCTTCACGCGGGTTTGATCCATTGGGAACTGGCTAGATGTGACTGGCGGCACCGTCCCTATGGGGACGCAAGGCGGCATAGACCGTCGTATGGATCGGGGTCGGCACGCCTACTTTGGCCCCCAGCCGGTGCACTGCGCCGGACAGCCACTCCACTTCTAAACGCCGCCCGCCAAGCAGATCGACCGCCAACGATGCCATGATCGGCGCGGAGGTATCGAGCCAGCTCAAGGTGCGCTCGATGATATCCTCCTCGGATAGATCGATATTCATTGCCTGGCCCACGGCGATAACTTCGCGCATGGCATCGCAATAGACTGCACGCATGACTGGATCAGCCCGCACCACGCCGGTGTCGACGCGGCTCAGTGATGTCATGCAGGCGTTGGACGTCACCAGGGCGAATTTGGACCACAACATGGTTTGGACGGCGCCACTGATCACTGTTTCGATGCCCGCATCGTTCAAGGTTCTCGCCAACGCCTTGGCGCGCGGGCTGATGGACCCGTCGGCTTCGCCGAACTCGATCTTGACCATCTGATTGTATCGTTTGACAACGCCGGGTTCAGTAATGCTCGCCGCAACATAGGCCGCTCCGCCCAGGGCCCGTCCGGCTCCCAGAACTTGATCAATCATCGCCACGCTTTCAACGCCGTTCTGCAAGGTGACGACGGTCGTGCTCTCCCCCAGCATCGGTTTGCAAAGTGCTGCGGCGTCGAGTGTGTCGTACATCTTGACGCAAAACAAAATCACATCCACCGGGCCAACTGACGCTGGATCATCAGTCGCATTGACTGGGTCAATGGCGAATTCAGCGCCGCCAAAATCCTGGATGCGCAAGCCGCTTTTCAGCATCGCCTCGAGATGTGCGCCGCGCGCTATGAAAGTGACATCAATCCCTGCGCGCGCCAGACAAGCGCCGAGATAGGCGCCAATTCCACCTGCCCCCATGATTGCGATGCGCATGACCATATCCTAACCGCGCCAAAAGGAAGTCCGCCTCGACCCTAGAAGATCGATTCAGCGAGCTTTTTCGCCAGTTTCTGCGTCAAGGCGCCCGCGACCCTCCGGCGGTAATGCGGCGGAGTGACGGTCGTTTTCATAGCCTTGGCCTGGCTGCGTATGGCATCGCGCAGTTCTTCCAGGCAGGCTTCGTCGGGAGCCCGGCCCATAAATTTATCCAGTTTGCCAGCCAGGAAGGGCAGGGGCGAAACGCCGGTCAAGCCGACGCGCAGATCCATGATTTTGCCATCTTCCGAAGTCATGCGTATGGCAACGCCGGCCAGAGGGAAATCGATGGAACCACGTACCCGCGATTTGGCGTAGGCGGAAGTTAATGGCGCGGACGGTTTTGCCACATGCACCGCCACCAGTAATTCATCGCTGGCCAGGTTCAGATGATCCATGCCGTCATTGCGGTACAGATCCGCCAGGGCCATGCGTCGGCGGCCGTTGGGACCGGCCAGTTCAACCTCGGCGTCGAACAGCAACAGGGCAGGGGCGACATCGCCGGAAAAGGCGGCGAAACATTTCTTGCCGCCCGGTGCCACGTGGCAGATCTCGCCCCGGCTTTTCAGGCAATAATTGTTGGCGGCCCGCCACCATTCACTCTGGTTATAGAATACACAGCGGGTATCGAGGCATAGATTGCCGCCCAGGGTGCCGTATTCCCGATGGCTGGGCCCCGCGACTTCGCCGGCGGCCTGGGCCACGGCGGCGAAATGCTCACCAACCAAGGCGCTACCGGCCAGCTCGCGCAATGTGACACCGCCGCCGATAATGATCGTATCTCCGGCATCCGTGATGCTCTGCATCTCGGCGATGTTGTTCAAATAGACCAGGCTGTCGGGCTGTTCGATACCCCGGCGCACATTGACCAGCAAATCACTGCCGCCTGCCAGATAACGTCCGGTGGCCGCGGTGGCATGCAGGCTGACGGCGTCCTCGACGCTGGTCGGGTGATGCAGCTTCATCTCGGGGAGGAATTCCATCAGGCGGCTCCCTTTTCGTCGCGGGCTTTCTTTTCCAAAAGCTCCATCAGGCGGTCCGGGGTCAGGGGCAGTTCAGCCGCCCGCACGCCCATGGCATCGGCCACCGCGTTGGTCAGGGCGGGCAGGAAGCCGCTGAGGGAGCCTTCGCCTGCTTCCTTGGCCCCGAAGGGTCCGTGGGGGTCGGCGGCTTCGATGATGCCGACCTCGATCGGTGGGCTTTCGATGATCGTCGGCACCCGGTAATCCAGCATATTGGCGGCCAGGGGCAGGCCTTCATGAAAGGCGGTTTCCTCC
>CAYWYB010000054.1:0-21315 GCA_964462145.1 uncultured Rhodospirillaceae bacterium | reverse complement strand
TTGACACTGGCCTGCTCGGAGGCGGTGGAGGCCGCCGTGGATTGACTGGAAGTCTCGACCGCCGTATCCGACATGACACGGGCGGTCTCTTCCATCGCCGTGGCTGATGATGACGCCTCCGCCAGGGACGTCGTCACCTGGCCGTCGAAGTCATCAACCAATTGCCGGATATTCTCGGCGCGCGCGGCGCGGGCTTCCCGCAGTTCCGTCCGCTCGATTTCCATTTCCTCGCGGGCCACGGCGTTCTGCTTGAACACCAACACCGCGCTGGCCATTTCGCCGATCTCGTCAGAGCGCTCGCTGCCCTCGATTTCAACTCCAAGATCGTTGTTCGAGAGACTCGTCATGACCAACTGCAGGCTCTGCACGGGGAAGATGACACGTCGGAACAGCACGGCGCCGGTAATCGCCAGCAGTACCAGCAGAACCACGATGGTGGCCATGACGATCCAGCCATAGGCGGCGGCGGTGCTTTCGGCACTGGCCACGCGCGCGGCCGTGCGCTCTTCCAGGGCAATATAGAATTTATCCAGCGGCGCCATGATATCTGCTTTGAAGCGGTGATAGTCTTCGGAATGGACCAGTTTGCGGGCCATGGCGAAGTCCGGTTCGCCCTTCTTGTCGTATTTCCCACTTTCGCCCTTGAAAATGCCTTTCACGGCATTCATGGCCTTGACTTCGAGTCCGACCAGGCCGTCCGAATTCGCCTGGGCCTGTTTCAGGAAGCCAAATTCTTCCTCTGTAAAGCCCGCCTGCTTCATCATTTCCTGCAGCGCAATCGCGGCGCCGTCGCCCCGCGGCTTTTTCATGTCGACCGTGAAGAAATCCCAATAAATACGGTGATAGTCCAGCGGCCGGGGCTTCTTGCCGTTGCGGATATCAAGAATGTCAAAATATTGCTTTTCATATTTTACGTCACCCGTGGTGACATAAACCCGGCCCAACCGGGTCAGATCGTCCGAGCTCTGGCGCAGTTCATCAGCCAGCAAATAGGACAAGTGCTGTGACTTGTGACTGGCACTGATCTCCTGCTGGGCATTTTGATAAAGAAAATACGAACCCATCAAAGCCACCATCGCGGCTATGTTTCCGATGGCAAGTACGACAAAAATTTTCTTGATGCTCGCGTTCATTTTGTTCCTCCTCATGAAAAGGGCAGTCCCTTCAGACAAAGGGCAATCCCTTCAGACATTGTCTTCAAGCGTCTTCTGACTCTTTAGACACTGGCTTTTTCGACCACCAAGCTTTTCATTGGTGGCGGTCAGAGGAAGGTGGCATAGAGTTATGTAAAAAGATTTAAGACCAATGGTCATGGTCATAGGTTTTTACGTATTTTTATGTCCAATCATAGAAGCCGCTAAATCATTGACGGCTGAAGTAATATAATTCCAATCAATGCGAATGCTGACCGCCTGGCTCAACGTTCAGCCGTTTCGGCAGCCTCGAATTTCTTGATCCTCCGTTCGGAGATGAAACGCAGGATCGGATCGGGGGGGATCAGGGCCGCTTTGGGGATTGACTGCATAATGCGCAGTTCTTCGCTGTCGATACCCGCGATTTGCTCCGCCAGCAGCTTGCCGGCGGCCGCACCCCGGGTCATGGGTGCCGCATCGGTGCTCAAAACCGCATAAAGCCCCTCTCCGATCTCACCAAAGATGCCGCCTTCGTTGCGGGTAAATCCCATGACCCCGCCCCAAGTGGAGATAAATTCGACCTCCGCCAGGGCCGGCCAGCGTTGCCGGAGGCTTTCCCGGTGATGGCCCTCGACCTTCGCCATGAAATCGGCGCTGAAGCGTTTCTCCCGCGCGTAGGACATAGTGTTGCGCATCAGGATACGGCCATCGAGGGTCAGGCGCACGGTGCTGCCGTTCGGCGAGGCGGGCAACAAGCCGAATTGTTCCTCGGCGCCGAGGTTTGCCTTCTCCGCCGCGTCCAAGGGACGGGTCAGGGAGGCGAAGGTGGCAATGGGCACAATGCGGTGCCGGGCGAAGCCCATTTCCTCGGCAAAAACATGGTTGGCCAGGATAAGTTTTTTGGCGGCGACCTCACCCTCGGGGCAGGTCAGGCGGAAGCCGTCCACGGCGCGCAATTCGGTTACCGGGCTGTCTTCATACAGGGTGGCGTTTTCAGGTAGCGTAGCCCCCAGGCCGCGCATCATGGCGGCCGGCTGCACCAGGGCCGAACCCGCGACACGGACGCCCCGATCATAAAAACGGCTGCCGGTGATCTCCTCCATCTCGTCGCGGCCAAGGTTCTGGATCGGCACCTCCAGGGCCTCGAGCCCCTTGCCCACAACATTCAAATGCGCCGCGCCCTGGTCCGTGGCCGAGACATAAACCTGGCCCCAGTCACTCCAGTCACAGCGGATCTGATGCTGCTCCACGGTCTCCCGCAGGTAGGCATGACCCAGTGAAAAAAGCCGGATGCTGCGACGCCCGATCTCCAGATCGTCGATCCGGCCGACGCCATGTTGGGCCAACATGAACCCGGCGTTGCGGCCCGAGGTGCCATGGCCGACACGGCCCGCTTCGATCACGGCGATGGAGGCATCTGGATGTAATTCGGCCAGCCGCCGGGCCGCCGCCAGACCGTTGGTGCCGGCACCCAGAACGGCCCAATCGCAACTTACATCGCCCTGCACGCGCAGCGCCTCCGGCGGCTCCGGCAGGGTCTCGTACCAGCCGTTTCGGCCCTCCGTATCGGGTAGCTTGCGGGCTCTCCGAACACCCTGAAATGCAGCCATGGCTATCTCCCAAATTTATAAAACCGGGTTGATCATCACCTTGCCGGCACCCCGCCGATCAGGCCTCGAAAATGACCCTCAGATGCGTACCCGTCGCCTCGGCGTAGCGGCGCAAAGTAAGCAGGGAAGGGTTCCCTTTGGCGGCCTCCAAACGGGCGATGGAGGCCTGAGATGTTTGCATCCGCGCGGCCAGTTGTTCCTGGGTCAGCTCGGCATGTTTTCGCGCCTCAATCAGTGCCGCAGCCAGGGCAAGTTCCCCTTCCACGGCGCCCTGGTCGGCTTGAGATTTGGGCTTTTCTCTCACGGCATGCCTCCCTTCATGATGCAGCTTGTCACATCTTCTGTGCAAAAGTCATATAGACATATGTTAACGTAAATTAACCATACTAAATTATATCTTATATGACATATTTTGGTAAGAGTCACAATGCAGCACCATGCTGCATTAGGTGTGCATTTGTTACAATTGATGTATACTTTGGCGGAATTCTCACGTTTTCAGCGCCCACTGCACAAGTGTATACGGCATGCCTGCATCGGGGTGATCTTCGAACACAGCCGCCACTTCCGCGCCGATAACCACCTCCTGATCATCCGCTCCCAGCAGATTACCAAGCATGCGGATATTGCCTGCATGGGGCAATTCGACGAGCACAACGGTGTAGGCACCGCGCTCTTTCAGGGCCGGATGCACCGGATGCCAGGGTCGCTCCCAACTGTAAATCACGCCCTTGCCCTCGACCTGCCGCCAGGTCATATCGAAGGAATTACAGCTGTGGCAAAGCCATTCCGGACCCCACTGCCAGTTGCCGCAGCCGCCGCATTTTTGCACCCACAATTCGCCCCGCCTGGTACCCTCCCAATAGGGCAAATCCAGGCCGTCGGCGGAGGGTACGGGGGCCGGCATTCCGGCCGGTAAATATGTCTCGCTCATCACAATGTCTCCTCTGAACCCATGATCAAACTACTGACCGGGGTGACCATGGGGCCGGCGATATTCATCGCCAATTTTACCTCTGGAACCTGGTTGCAGGACTGCCCGCGAATCTGGCGCACCGCCTCCAGCTGCAGGCCCAAACCATGCATGTAACATTCCGCCAAATTGCCGCCCGAAGTATTCAGCGGCATCCTGCCATCGGGCGCTGCCAGGTTCTCCAAAGTGAAGAACTCATTGCATTCCTCCGGTGCGCAAAAGCCGTGTTCGACCACCGCCATCATGACGCCGGTGGTGAAGTTTTCGTAGCTCTGCAACACGTCAATATCCGCCGCCGTCACGCCCGCCGTTTCGTAAAGACGCGGTGCCACGGTGGCGAAAGATGAGGAGCGAAAGTTGGAGGCGTTCATCACCGGCGCGCCGCAGCGGTGGTCGGAACCCTGGGCGGCCCCCAGCAGATAGACCGGCTTTTGCTTCAGGTCCTTGGCGCGCTCGGCCGAGACCAAAATCAGCGCGGCGGCGCCATCGTTTTCCTGACAGCAATCGAACAGCCGATTGACCGGCTCGACGATCCAGCGGCTGTTGTCGTAGGTCTCCCCATCCAGGGGACGGCCATGCATCACGGCGCGGGGATTGTTTTGCGCATGCCGGTACGAGGTCATGGCGATGGCTTTCAGCACATCGCGGTGGACGCCATAATCATGCATGAAACGGGTGGCGCGCATGGCGTATTTTTGCGCCGGCGACATCACCCCGTAGGGCGACATATAGGCCGCATCACCCGACACCGTCGGGTCAGGCGCGCCCTGGCCAAAGCGGCGGAATTGTCCTTGCGCCAGGGCCCGGAAAACCACCACGCAGTCGGCATAGCCCTCGGCCACCGCCGCCGCGCCGTTGGCGACCGCCGCCGCTACACCGCCGCCGCCGCCACCCCAATGCATGTTGGAAAAGCGCAGATCGGGAATGCCCAGCGCCGCCGCGATGCGGGAAGGGTCATTTCGGTCATTGGAATAGGAGGCAAAACCGTCAATTTCATGCGGTTCGATGCCGGCATCCTCCGCCGCCCTCAATATGGCCTGCAATAACAGGACCAATTCCGCATCCGGCGATTGGCCGTGTTTGTAATAGGTGCTCTCACCAATACCGGCGATGGCCACCTTGCCTCTAATACTGCGCCCGCTCATGACCGGGCTCCGGCAGTGACGCCTCGAGATAAAATCACTCGCACAGGACTATTCCTCCCCTAAATCAACAAATTTACGCCTGGGAAATATTCTAACATTCATTCGATTTTATCCGCGAATCCGAAATGCTGCCCGAGTCATGCTTCCGGGCCATGCTTGTCGCGGTGAAGGCAGATGGTGTAGCGTGCCATCAGCATTTTCCCATCGGCATTTTCAGAGAGGTTTCAGAGCATGTTGGAAACGGCGGATTTCGAGCCAGGCGGCTATCGCTATGTACGTGGACCTTTTCAGTATTCCGGCGGCGCCGCCGCACTTCCCGGTTTCGCCATCGAACGGGTACGTTTCGCCAGGCCCCGCCCCATTGCCGAAGGCTTCCAGGCCATCGAGGCGCATTTGAGCGCCATGGGCCGGCCCTTCACCTCGTTTTGCGCCTGTGAGCTGCGCTCGCCCGCACCGTTCGATGATGCCGGTTTTATCGCCTTCAACCGGGTCTATGTTGGCACCCTGGAACGTTGGGGCATTTTCAAGAACGACGAAAACCCGGTGGCACGGTCGAATGTCTGCCCGGAGATCAACCCGCCCAGCGAACCTGTGTTCGAAGCCTTCAGCTACACCGTGCCGACGAGCGAACCCGCCGGCGAGGTAAAAAGCTTCGTTATCGCCGGTTCGGCCGAGGCCAGGGAAGCGCCGGGCGACTATGCCGATCGCATCGTCCGCCTGGGCGAGACCTCCGCCGAGGCCATGACCGAAAAGGCCCGCCATGTGCTCGACACCATGGAGGCGCGGATGGCGGCTTTAGGCGTTGGCTGGGCCGATGCCGGTACGACGCAGGTTTACAGCATCTATGACTTGCATCCGTTTCTGGCCAGCGAGATCGTTGGCCGGGGCGCGGCTTCGTCTGGACTGACCTGGTACTACGCCCGACCGCCCGTAACCGGCCTGGATTACGAAATGGACGTGCGCAACGTACCGACTGAGCGGATTATTTAATGTGCTGACCTTCTAGCGGCTGCCTTCAGAGGTTCGAAGCAGATCAGCAAGTCGCTTCCAATCTTCATCCACTTTGTCTTTGCCACGGTTGTTGCTTCCTCGCGCACCAGGGTGCGCCACGCAATGGATCGGCCTCTTTTCCCCTTTTAGTGGGTTCAAAATTGCGGCATTTAGATTAGGTGGCCGCCTCAAACCTAGCGCGCTCGCCAATCCGCGGAACGTTCTTAAGCCGAGGCAGACCACCAAACGAGGGTCAACAATGGCTATTTCCGGCAATGTAAATACTTTTGCACAATAGGTCAGATCCTTCATGGGGATGGTCGCGCCGGCACCACCTGACTTGATGTACGGGAACAAGTTTGTGAAATAACATTCGCTTCGCCGGCTCGAAAAATGACGCCACAACAGAGCATCAATATTCCGATTTGTCGGGAACTTTGAATCGAAGCCGAGATTCTTGAGTTTTGCATCAAAACAAGCAGATAGGTTTTCCGCGGACGACCAATCCTGGCCAATAATCATCACGTCCGCATCAACATTGCTTGCCGCGATTGTCCATGGCGAAACATGATCACATTCGTATTCACCATCATGGAAATCGCCAACGCTGGCGTAGCCCTCATATCTCGTATTTTGCCTTTTGAAAGCCAGCGACAGCAGTTGCTCTTTCTTCAAGATCCCGGATTCCCCACTGTGTGACTAGCAAATTACGGCGGTACAATAGCCATTCCGCGCATTCATCGACAGGCCCCGAGTGCTCCACTTTAGCGATTGAGCAAAGCCCCCCAATTATGGCGCCCCCGCAACAGCAACTAGCCGGGCTTGCGGGCGTGCACGATGCGGGTCATGCCGGGGATGACCTCGGCGTCCGTGGCGTCGACGAAGCCGGCGCGTTCCATCATGCCGGCGATGCGCGCCGCCGTCATGGAGGCGGCTTCCGGTGTGAATGCCATGTGCTGAATTTGCCAGAGCGCGGCCATTTGCGGCTCCACCGTTTCGGCATCGACCATGAAATCATGCACCATCAACGTGCCGCCGGGACGGAGCGCCGCGAAAGCGTCGTCGATCAACGGCTGGATCTTATCCTCGGGCACGCCGGAAAACAGATAGGACATCAGGATCGCGCAACGTCCGCTGGGCCATTGGCTTTCCAGGGCATTGGCCGGAATATAGCGCACCCGGTCCACCAGGCCCGCGTCGGTGATGTATTCCCAACCGATTTCCGCGACGTTTGGGAAATCAACGATGGTCGCGTTCAGTTCCGGGTTGGCCTTGCACAGGCTGATGGCCATGGCCCCCGTGCCACCACCAACATCCAACAAAGTGCGGGCATCGTCGAGGTCAACCAGCTCCGCAATGGTGCGCCCCGGCCCAAGGGAACCCGCATGCTGTGCTTTGGAATAAATCCGCGCCTGCACGGGGTCGGACATCCAATTGGCGTAGGATGCAATGGCTTCGGGGTCCAGGTTGCCGTCCATGGCATCGTTCAGCTGGTCCAGCACCGGATACATCTGGCCATTGATCTGATAACGCAGATAGTCGCCGAAATCGTATTTCGCGCCCTTTACCAGAAAGAACTCGGCCGCCGGCGAATTGGCCAGCTTGCCGCCGTCTTCCTGCGTCAATAAACCAAGGCTGCGCAGGGCCCGGGTCAACGTCGTGACGCGGTTGATAGGAACTTTCGTCGCCGTGGCCAATTCCGCCTCGGTCCTGGGGTTTTCGGAAAGATGGGAAAAGATGTCCACGTGGAGGGCGGCGAACAACGATTTGGACGCCATGAAACCAAAGGCGATTTTCGAAATATCTTCGGCTGTCTTAGCCACGTTCGTAGACACGATTGTACTCCCTGTAGCAAAGGCTACATTGTTTCGTTCAGTGACGGTGGGCTCACCCATGAGCGCAGCTCAAGACCGCAGCAAAGCAAAGGCGCGATCGGGGTACATGCACGGGCCTATCAAACGCTGGTGACGAATTGGCAAGATACCAGCGGATCGGCTAGCGGATCATCCGAGCCCACTAATGATGAAAAGATGATCCGGAAATCGCAACATAGCAAAATCATAAAATTTGGCTAGGGCCACTCACCATGTTTTTACCAAAGCTTTGATAAATAGCCTTAAATTCCGGCCGCCGCGCCCAGTTGCGGATAGCGGGCGATGACCTCGGCGAAAATAGCGCGCACCTCGCCGCCATCGCCATGCCGTTCGCTTTCCGCCAACGCCTCCAAGGCCTCGAATACCCGGTGCTTGACGAAGAAACGCCAATGCACCGGCAATTCTTGCAGCAATTCGGTCAGGGCGGCGTAATTCGCCTCGGTCCACAGGTTCTCAAACTCGATGCGGCCACTGCCATAGTCGAAAAAGCCGTCATAGCCCTCATCAGGTCGCGCCGCGCGGCATTCCGCCGTCGCCGCCTCGTCCAACTCACCGCCGGCGATGACCACGCCGTAATCCCGCCGCGCCGCATCGATGGAGACAAAGCCGCGCCGCACGTCCAGCAGGACCGCGCCCGGATCCCGCCGCAGCGGATCGCCCCAGCCGCCCGCACCGCCGCTGATGACCAGGATCTCGTCGCCCGGATCAATGCTCAGGATATCGGTGTTGCCCAGGTTGACCTCGTCCGGGGTATCGGGATTGAGCAGGAAAACCGAAGGTGCGCCGGACCGTCCCCCCTCCACGCCCCAGGAGGTAAAGCGCGTACGGTCGCGGTTGCGGGCGGTGACTCGGGTATTTGGCGCCCCGGCGCGAAAATGCAAGGCCGTGGCCATGCCGCCCCGGAAAGTGCCGGGCCCGCCCGAATCCGGTGCCAGGCCATAGCGCAGGATGCGGATCGGCACCTCCGCCTCGTTGATTTCCACCGGGGTGTTTTTCAGAAAGGCCGAATTGGCGCCCGAGCCTTCCGTACCGTCGCCCCAGGGCATGCCGCCCGAACCACCCGTGATGGGGTCGATCGAGGCGACCACCCGGCGGCCGGTCAGATTGTCGATGGCGTTGACGTTCATGATCGGCCCGCCGCTGGCCGGGCTGGCCGGCAACCGCTCGGGCGCGGCCTGGACAAAGGCACCGAAGATAATCGCCTGCAGGCGCTGCACCGACAACGTGCGCAGGCCCACGGCGGCGGGAAAGTCCGGATTGACGATGCTGCCCGAGGGCAGGATGCAGCGGCAGATCCGCGCGATGCCGGCATTCAGGAAAAGCCGCGTGTCCAGGGAATAGAGCACGTAGACCAGGCCGATCATCATCAACACATGGCGCACCTCGCCACCCGTGGGGATATTGACCGAACCTTCGATCTGCGGATCGCTGCCCGTGAAGTCGAACAGCAGATCATCGCCATCAATGGTCATCTTCAAGGCGATGCGGCAGGGATAGCCCTCGGCCACGTCCTCGTCCATATAGTCGTTGAAGACATATTCACCGTCCGGCAGTTCGCGCAGAATGGCGCGGGCCTGGCGTTCGGCATAATCCAGCAGATCGGCGGTACCCTGCTTGAAGGTTTCGACACCGAATTTGGCGATCATCTCGTGTACGCGCCGTTCGCCCGTGTTCATGGCGGCTATTTGCGCTTTCAGATCACCCCAGTTCTGTTCCGGCATGCGTACGTTAGCCAGCATGATGGAGAGAACGTCGTCATTGATCACGCCTTGTTCCAAGATCTTCGCGGGCGGGATGCGGATGCCTTCCTGATGCACTTCTGACAAAGTCCGCGACAGGCTGGCCGGCACCGCGCCGCCTACATCCGTGTTGTGGATATGACCGACCACGAAACAGACGATCTCGCCCCGATGGAACACCGGCTTCCAGATATGCATATCCGGTGAATGGGTGGAGACGAAGCCCGAGTAGGGATCATTGGTCAGGCAGATATCGCCCTCGTCATAATGCTCGATGAGATCAATGACGTTCTTGTAGTTCAGGCCGACAAACCAGGTCGCGCCCAGATCGGTCGGCGTGGCGAAGGTCTCTCCCTCCGGCGTGGTCAGACCGGTGGTGAAATCCTCGGTCTCCTTGACGAAGGTGGAATGCGCCGTGCGATAAAGGGTGAAAGCCATGCTCTCGGCTGCCGCCCGGCAATGGTTCTTCAGAATTTCCAGGGTGATGCTATCGACGGCCATGGCTTAATCCTCCGCCTCGATTATAAGATTGCCATGGCCATCAACCGTAACGGTGAAGCCATCAAGCACGCAGGTGGTGCAATCGTCCTGAGACACGATGGCCGGGCCCTGGAAGCGGTGCCCGGCGCCAAGATCGCCCCGTCGGTAGATGTCCGCCTGAAGGCGTTGTCCGCCCGTATGGACCTCAACCTTACCGATGGCCGCCACATCGCCGACCGCATCCTCCAATCGCGCGAGGGCGGGTTTGGGCGGCTCGCCCACCACCACCAGACGCAGGTTGATGACCTGCACCGGCGCCTCCCGGTCCGCATGTTCGTACAGGCGTTCGTGCTCGGCGTGAAATGCCGCCGCCATTGCTGCTATATCGCCATCGGCTTCCACCAGGGTGTCAATTTCATAGGATTGGCCGCGATAGCGCATGTCGGCGGAAAACAGCAACGTCGCCTCGCCCTCGAAGCCTTGTTCTTCGCGCAGCCAGCTCAGAGCCGCCTGGCGCAGAGCCGTAAAGCCATCCTTGATGATCCCGGCGGTGCTCTCGTCCAGGTCCAGATAGACGGTCTGGATGAAGTCGTTCTTGATATCGGCGATCAAACCGCCAAAGGCGCTCAACACACCCGGCGTCATCGGCACCACGATGCGGCGCATGTTCAACTCACGCGCCACATGACAGGCCAGCATCGGCCCCGCACCGCCAAAGGCCACCAGGAACATCTCGCGCGGATCGATGCCATAGCGGGAGACCATTTTGGAAACTTCCAGATACATGCCCGAAACCGCGATCTTGATAATCGCCTCCGCCGTATCCTCAATGCTCATGGACAAGGGTTCGGCAACGGTCTTGATCGCCGCTTCCGCCAGATCCTTGCGCATGGTCACTTCCCCGTAACCCAGTTTCATCTCGGGGCCCATCTCGCCGAGGAAACCGCAGACCACGAAGGCATCGGTAATCGTCGGACGATCACCACCATTGCCATAGCAGGCAGGCCCCGGCGTGGAGCCGGCACTTTCCGGTCCGACTTTCAATACCCCGTGCGGGTCGATCCAGGCGATGGAGCCGCCGCCCTCGCCAATTGAAGTCACCGAGACGGTGGGGATATGGATGGGGAACTCGCCAATCATCTCGCCCACGCCATATTGCGGCTCCCCCGCGCGGACCACGGCCACATCGGCGGAGGTGCCGCCGATATCCAGGCTCAAGGCATTTTCCACATCCGCCATGCGGGCGACCTGACAGGCGCCGATAACGCCCGAGGCAGTACCCGACAGCAGCATCTGGGCGCATTGGCTCTTGCCCGCCTCCGCCGTCATGACGCCGCCGTTGGATTTGGTGATCATGGCTTCCGCCCCGACGCCCGCCTCGCGCAGCGCCGCCTGTAAGGAGCCCAGATAGTGGCTGACCCTGGGCTGCACATAGCCCGCCACCACCGCCGTCACCGTACGTTCATACTCGCGGATGATCGGCCAGACCTCGAATGACGAAACCACGAACAGGTCCGGCGCCTCCGCCCTGACGATCTCCATGACGCGGCGCTCGTGCACCGGGTTGCGATAGCTATGCAGCAGGGACACGACGATGCCCTCGCCGTCCACCGCCCGCACGCCGGCAATGGCGGCTTTCACGGCGTCTTCATCCAGGGGCATGTCCTCGCTGCCGTCGAACAGCATGCGGCCCGGAATGGGGAATACCTTTTCGCGGGTTACCAGGGGCACCGGACGGCGTGAAAACAAATCATATGGATCAGGCATCTTCAGGCGGGCGACTTCCAGCACATCCTCGAAATGCTCGGTGGTGAACAGGCATAGGTTGATGCCCTTGCGCTGGATCACCGTGTTTACGCCCACCGTGGTGCCGTGGGTGAAATAGCTGATTTGATCCGGGGAGACACCGTGGCGGCGTTCGATCTCGCGGATGCCGGTAAGAACTTCCTCGCCCGGCCTCTCCGGCGTCGACAACACCTTCAGCGTATGAAGGGCGCCGCTGTCTTCGTCAAAAACACAGAAATCAGTAAACGTGCCGCCGATATCGACACCAACGCGCAAACTCATGAAGCAACCTCCCTCCGCCAAGGCTTGAGTTTAGCGGCGGCTGTTCGGTAAATCCATGCGCGAGGGGCCGCGACCGCACCAAGTAGGCCGATCGCGGGACCCAGGCTAGTCCAAGACGTTAGGCCGGATCGTTTTCATAGACGATGCCGCCGAGGACCATGGCAACGTCGCCACATTCACCCGCATAGGGCAGGTAAACGCATTCGTAATGTATCCAGTCCTTGTCGGCGAACTTTGTCTGGCCGCTGAGGCGCAATGGCGCCTGCTGTTCCCGCACCCAAAGAACGGGCGCGGCCATATCCCGCGTATCCTTGGCAGAATAAATTTCGTCGAAATACTTTCCCGTGTTGTCACGTTCGAGTATTTCGGTTGTGTGCGTTCCCAACAGACGCCAACGGGGCCGCGGCGGATCGCTTTCCAGGCCATCGATTAGATAGAGGCGCGGCAGGATCGCCACCGGAATTCGCAAAACATCGAATACGGGCCATGGCGGCATCACCGCGCCATCGCACTGGCCGCGCCAAATTTCCAGTAATTCCGTCAACACGGCCTGTTTCAGCCCAAGCGACGGATCCATATTGATGTCAACAGTCATATAGCCGTTTCTACTAAGCGCCCCGATTAATATTCCGGGCGCTGACCCCCATTTATTCGATGCAAAAATCATCGCACAACCCAGGCTCGGGAACATCCGAATTTCAGTCCATATTTGGACCTATTTTCGCCCTGACGCCGAGGGAAATTGACCGCACCCCCCAATCATGTGCCAGAATGGCACCAAAATTGATTCGGAGTTGTTTCGGAGTTGAGGTCCTCACATGGTTTACGATCCCCGCATGCCGTCACGGGATGCCTGCGTGCTTGGCAATCTGTTGGAACGTTGGGCAAGGGAAAAGCCCGATGACACCGCCATCATGTTTTATGGCGGCGAACAGTGGAACTGGGCCGAAACCCTTGCCTTGACCCGCCGCGCCGCCAAGGGTCTGGCCGATCGCGGCGTAAAAAAGGGCGACCATGTACTCTCGTGGCAACCCAACAACCGTGAATCCGTGCTGATCTGGTTCGGCTTGAATTATCTCGGCGCCGTCTACGTGCCCGTCAACACCGCCTACAAGGGCAATCTGTTGCAGCATGTGGTGCAGCTATCGGACGCCAACTTGATGATCTGCCATGCCGATCTGGCGCCGCGCCTGGACGAGATCGACTGCGGCGCCCTGACCGATGTCATCATCACCAACGGCGAGGCGACCCTGGCCAAGCAGACGACCCACCCCGCATCGGCGCTTCTGCCTGAAGAGGGCTTGGCGGAAATGCCCGACGTGGTTGAACCCTGGGATACGCAGTACATCATCTTCACCTCCGGCACCACGGGACCGTCCAAGGCCGTGCTGTCGTCCTATATTCAGGGCTATGCCATGGGGCCGGAGCCTTATGAATACATCACCGGCGATGACCGCATCCTGATCAACCTGCCCATGTTCCATGTCGGCGGCACGGTGTTTATGGTCGTTACCTTGGCCAACGGCGGCTCCTGCTTTCTCGATACTCATTTCAAGACCGGTGAATTCTGGCAAACGGCGCGGGAAAACCGGATCACCATGACCTGCCTGCTGGGGGCGATGATTCCGTTCCTCTTGAAACTGCCGCCCAGCGATAACGAAAATGATCACGTCCTGCGCAAGGCGACCTGCGTGCCCTGGAACGAGGATACCGCCGCCGTCGGCCGGCGCTTTGGCATAGAGATGCGCACCACATTCAATATGACGGAAGTCTCCTCGCCGATGATTTCCGACCCCTTCCCGCCCGGGCCGGGAACCTGCGGCAAGGTGCGGCCCGGTATCGAGGCCCGCGTGGTGGACGAAAACGATTGCGAGGTCGCGCCCGGCGTCGCGGGCGAGTTGATCCTGCGCGCGGACCGGCCCTGGGACATGAACCACGGCTATTACAAGAACCCGGAGGCCACGGCGCAGGCCTGGCGCAACGGCTGGTTCCACACCGGCGACGGCTTCAAGTATGACGAGGACGGCTATTTCTATTTCGTCGACCGGATCAAGGATGCCATTCGGCGGCGGGGCGAAAACATCTCGTCCTTCGAAGTGGAATCAGAAGTCACCGCCTTCACCGCCATCCGTGAAGTTGCCGCCATCCCCGTGCAGAGCGAACTGAGCGAGGACGAGGTGATGATCGTGGTCACCCCGGCGCCGGGCCAGAGCATCGATCCGTTGGAGCTGTTCCAGTTTCTGGAACCGCGCATGGCCCATTTCATGCTGCCCCGGTATATCCGCATCATGGACGACCTACCCAAGACGCCAACGCAAAAAGTGCAAAAACACCTGTTGAAGGATGCCGGCGTTACCGCCGATACCTGGGACCGGGAAGCGATGGGCATCAAGGTAAAGCGGCAGAAGATCGGCGCTTAGCAATCTGAACCCAGCTGGCGCACGACGCCGCGAAAAATCGAAATAATATTGTTTGAGGCGTATGAATGACTTGGATACTGGGCGACATTCTGGACAAGGTAGGCATGACGGTCAGGGCGGATGCACCGGCCACCATCCATGACAATCAGGTCACGACCTGGCCGGAGTTTACCCAGGCGAGCAATAATCTGGCCCGCGCCTTTCTGGCCGCGGGTGCCGGCACCGACGACAAGGTCGCCTTCTATATGCGCAACCGGCCCGAATACAGCGAATGCTTTGCGGCCTGCGTCAAGGCGCGGCTGATCCACGTCAACGTCAACTACCGCTACCGCCATGATGAGCTGCACTACATCTTTGACAACGCCGATGCCGTGGTCATCGTCTATGCGGCGGAGTTCCGCGAGAACATCCGGGCCCTGAAACCGAACCTGCCGAAGGTGAAGCTATTCGTGGAGATCTCCGATGAAGGCAAGGGCGGTGGCGCGGTATTGGATTTCGCCAGGCCATATGCGGAGCTGGCCAACAGTGGCGATGGGGCGCCCCTGGGTATCGAACGATCGGAAAAAGACGGCCTGTTCATCTATACCGGCGGCACCACGGGCATGCCCAAGGGGGTGATGTGGCGGGCTGGCGACTTCTATCAGGGCACCTTGGATGTAGGCAGGACATTCCGCCCGGTGCCCGAGAACCCGGAGCAGTTGTTCGCCGCCATCGCCGCCAATGGCAGGGGCCTGACGTCCATGCCCACATGTCCCTTGATGCACGGCACCGGTTTTGCCCTGATGCTGGGCACCCTGGTATCGGGCGGTGCTGTTTTGACCCTGCCCGCGGCCTCGTTCGATGCGGATGAGGCCTGGGCCGCCGCCGCCCGCCATCGCGCCGACCGCATGAATATTGTCGGTGACGCCTTTGCCGCGCCCCTGGTCCGCGCCCTGGATGCCGCGCAGGGAGAGACCAGGACGCATTATGATCTGACCTCGCTGCAATCGATCTCCTCTTCCGGCGTGATGTGGAGCCTGGAGAACAAGCAGGCCCTGCTGGCACATCTGCCCGATATCATGCTGATCGACAGTTTCGGCGCCACCGAGGCCTTGGGCTTTGGCGGCTCGGTCACAAGCAAGGACGGCACGGTGGCGACCGGCAAGTTCACCGTCGGCGAAACCGCCCGGGTATTGGATGATGCCGGCAGGGACGTGGTGCCGGGCAGCGGCCAGGAAGGCTGGCTGGCCGCCGCCGGGTCCCTGCCCCAGGGCTATTACAAGGATCCGGAAAAAACAGCGCAGGTTTTCAAGACCTACGGCGGCGTACGCTATGCCATTCCCGGCGATCATTGCCTGGTCGAGGCTGATGGCACCATGGTTCTGCTGGGCCGGGGCAGCATCTGCATCAATTCAGGCGGCGAAAAGATCTTCCCCGAGGAAGTCGAGGAAGCCCTGAAAACCCACGCCCAGGTCAATGATGCCCTGGTCGTCGGCGTGCCGGACGAACGCTGGGGCCAGGCGGTCACCGCCGTGATCGACCTGGCCGACGGCATGGCCGGGGAGGATCTGGACGAGACCGGGCTGCGCCAGCATGTGCACGACCGCCTGGCCGGCTATAAGGTGCCGAAACGGGTACTGGCGGCGGGCCTTCCCCTGCGCGCCGCCAACGGCAAGGCGGATTACAAGGCGGTGCGCCAATTCGCGGCGGACAGCCTGGGCATTGCCTTATAGGCCGTACGCCGTCGCCAGCCAGTTAATCAGCTCACATCCTGTAAGATGACATTGCCCTTGGTCAGCCAGGAGACGCCGAAGGCCATCACCACAACGGATTCCAGCCAAAACACCGGGTTGCCGAGGGCCTGAACAATGCCGTCAGGCAATAGGGCCAGCAGTATGATCAGTGCGATCGCGGCCAGGATCGTCCAACCGCAAATCCGGTAGATTTGATTCCGGCCCCGTCTGCGCGCGGTCAGCGGCTTGCTCGGATCGGTTCGCGTGAACAGCACCAGCGAAACATAGGCCAGGGTGCAAAAGAAAGCCGCCGCGAAGGCCAGATGCATGATACCGACGACCTGCTCCAGCGTCGTTGGATCGCTGGGCGAGGTGGGGAACAGCGCCACGCCGATGGCGAAAGCACCAGATATATGAAAGATCCCCGTCGGATCGCCGGGCCTGTCATCGACCTGTTTGTAGCCCGTGTAGGTCATCAGAAAGACGCCGATCGAACAGAGCACGCCAACGAAAATGTTCCGCATACCGGTATAATAATAATCGCTGACGGTTTCCTGCAGCCCGGTCTGGAAAATCAGCCAGGCACCGAAGCCGAGGATGAACGGCAGGGTCAGGCCCAACAGGCCGACTGCCCTACGCAGCGTCAGATAACCCAATACCAGAGAGTGTGCGCCATTTACGGATTGTTGCATTGGAACCTCCAACGTTTGCTGCGCCGCCACGCCGTGGACGGCTGGAAACGCGACAAAACTCGGAAGGGGCTACAATTTACGCGAATATTTTTCCTTATTTTCTACTATTAATCAAGTGCATGAGGGCGCTAAATCGCGCCGTCCTCGCGCAGGCTGGCGATCTCGGCCTCGTCCAGGCCCATCCATTCGCCATAGACGCTGTCGTTATGCTCGCCAACTTCCGGGTTCAGGGTCAGTTCCATTGGCTCGACGCCATGTACCTTGATGGGACTGTGCGGGGCGGCGATCCGGCCCACAACCGGATGATCAATCCATTGCAGCATGCCGCGCTGGTGCATGTGCTCATCGTTCACCACTTCTTCCAGGTCACGCACGGCGGCGGTGGGGATGTGGTGTTTTTGCGCGGCGGCCTCGGCCTCGGTCTTGGTCAGGGTACCGACCCAGTCGCCAACCAACTTGTCCACCTCCGCCATGTTTTCAACCCGGGCATTGGCGGTCAGATAGCGTTCGTCTTCGGCCAGATCCTCCCGGCCCATGGCAGTTAGCAAATTCTGCCAATGGCCGTCGCCCACTGTGATGATAGCCACATAGCCGTCCTTGGCGGCATAGACATTGTAGGGCGCCACCGACAGGCCGCCGTGCTGGTTGCCGGTGCGGGTCAGGATTTCCTCGCCCTTGCGCTTCTGGCCAAAATACATGCCCAGGTTCGAGGCCAGGGTGGGGAAGATGCAATCCAGCATGGCGACCTCGACCAAGCGGCCCTTGCCGGTGCGCTCGCGCTCGAACAGGGCGGTCATCACCGCGCCATATAGATGCGTGCCGGTGATGAAATCGCAAATGGCGGGGCCAGCCTTGACCGGCGGGCCGTCGGGAAAACCCGTGACGTGCATGACGCCGCCCACCGCCTGCACCGTCAGATCCATGGCCAGATCGTCGCGCCGGGGTCCTTCCCGGCCATAGCCGGAGCCCGAGGCATAGATCAGCCGCGGGTTCAAGGCCATCAATTCGTCCGCGCCGACGCCCAGGCGGTCCATCACCGTGGGCGCGAAATTCTCCAGCACCACATCGGCCTTCATGACCATCTTGCGGAACAATTCGCGGCCCCGCTCGGTCTTCAGGTTCAGGGTAACGCCTTCCTTGTTGGCGTTCAGCATGGCCAGAGGGACGGAACCGCCATCGGCGGCGGTGCGCCGGCGCAACGGCTCCCCCGTGGGCGGTTCGATCTTGATCACCCTGGCACCGGCCATGGCCAGCATGAACGAGGCATATGGCCCATTGTAGATCTGACCGAAATCAAGGATGGTGACCCCTTCGAGGGGGTAGGAAGACGCCGACATGGGGAACCTCTCGCCACAATTCTGCACTTACGCTGCTGCCGTACTATAACCCGTCTGACGGGCGATCGAACCAAAATTAGGAATCACTACATTTATGCCGAAGCAAACGATTTTATTCAGCGTCGGGTTTCGCCCGTTCTTTTTGGCCGCCAGCGCATACGGCGCTCTGGCCCTGGGCGCCTGGACCGGCTGGCTGGGCGAATACTGGGCCTTGCCGGAGGTCTATCCCACCGGTGCCCTGCATGGCCACGAGATGATGTTCGGCTTTGCCCTGGCCGCCGTCGCCGGTTTTCTGCTGACGGCGGTACCGCAATGGACGTCGAGCAAGCCACTGAGTGGCGCGCCGTTGGCCGCCCTGGCCGGGGCCTGGCTGATCGGGCGACTGGCCATACTGGGCGCCGGCGCTATCGGGCCTGTCGGGGCCATGGCGCTGGATCTGTTGTTTCCCCTGGGTCTGTGCCTGGCTATCGGGGCCAAGCTGGTGAAGGCACAGAACCGGCGCAATTACGGCTTTATCGTCCTACTGGGCCTGGCCGCGCTGGCGAATTTTTGCTGGCATATGGAGATGGCCGGCTTCACCGATGATCTGGAAGGCGCCTTCGTCGAGGAGCTTTCCGGCACCGCGTTGGAATTAATGCTGAACCTGCTGCTGATCATCGTCGCTATCATGGGCGGGCGGGTGATCCCCATGTTCTCCGCCAACTGGATGCGCCGCCAGGGCGAGGTTTTGCCCATCGTGCATCCGGAATGGCTGAAACGGGGCTGTATCATCGGCCTGATCCTGGTGGCGGGGGCGGAGTTCCTCTCGCCCATATTGGACGAACGCTATACCGGCATTCTGGCCATGCTGGCGGGCCTGGCCTATCTGATCCGCCTGCGCGGCTGGAGCGGCTATAAGACCTATGCCCATCCCCTGGTCTGGATTCTGCACCTGGCCTATCTCTGGCTTTGCCTGGCCTTGTTCCTGAAGGGTGGGCAATATCTTGGCGCGGTGCCAGAGGCCGCCGCCCGCCACGCCGCCGCCGTGGGTGCGGTGGGCACCATGATCATGGCCATCATGCCCCGGGTCAGCCTGGGCCATTCGGGCCGCGACCTGATCCTGCCCCGGTCCATGCTGGCCGCCTATGCCCTGTTCGTCCTGACGCCAATTTTACGGGTCGCCAGCCCGTTCCTGAACGATGATCTGTCGCAAGCGGCCCTGATGGCGTCGGGCCTGTGCTGGACAGGCGCGTTCGCGATTTTCCTGGCCACCTTTGCGCCGATCCTGCTGGCGCCCCGCGTGGACCAAGGGTAGTTGATCAATAATGGTCGATGGCCCCGCACCACCCGAAGGCTTCACCCAGCGCCATCGCCGCAGCCCGCTAACGGACCCTTGGGAGCCGATCTATGACCGGCACTTGCCCGACCGTGTGGAGTTTGGTTTGTGGCTGCGCGAGGCGCACTGCAACGCCCGTGGCTTCGCCCATGGCGGCCTGATCTCGGCCCTGGCCGACAACGCCATGGGCCACAGCTGCCGCGCGGTCGTAGGCGACGACACCAGTTTTCTAACGGTCAATCTGTCAGTGGATTTCCTTGGCATCGCCAGCACCGGCGCCTGGCTGGAATTCGTCCCCGAGGTGGTCAAAACCGGACGCAGCCTGTGCTTCGCCGCCTGCAAGGTAACGGCAGATGGCAAGCTCTGCGCCCGCGCCACAGCCACCTTCAAAGCAGTCTAGGCTGGTCGCGAACGACTAAAGCACCCCAGGCCGCGACCGCGGCCCGGCGCTACTGCGCCGCCCTCGCGGAGCGGTGCGCGTCAGCGCACTGCGTGAGCGAAAAGAATCAAGGAAACAGCTTTACCGTCGCCCAGCCGTCGCCGTCGCGGGTGAAGACCTCGCGGTCGTGCAGGCGGAACGGCTTGTCGGTCCAGAATTCGATCCGTTCATGCACCAGGCGGAAACCGGACCAATAGGGCGGCCGGGGCACCGTGCCCAGGCCGTGCTTGGCGGCGTAGACGGCGACCGCCTTTTCCAGGGCGAAACGATCCGGCAGGGGGCGGGATTGCTGGCTGGCCCAGGCGCCGATCTGGCTGTCCTTGGCGCGGGAGGCGAAATAGGCATCCGCTTCCTCCGCCGCGACGGGTTCAATGGCGCCCTGGACGCGAACCTGGCGGCGCAGGGATTTCCAATGAAAACAAAGCGCCGCCTTGGGATTGGACAGCAGTTCCTCACCCTTGGCGCTTTCAAAATTGGTGTAAAAGACAAAGCCGCGGTCATCCACGCCCTTCAACAGCACCATGCGCACGTTGGGCATGCCGTCATCATCGACGCTGGCCAGGGACATGGCGGTGGCGTCATTGGGCTCTGACGTTTCCGCCTCGGCCAGCCAGGCCTGAAAGCGCTCGATCGGGTCGGTAGGTTGTGACATGGCCGCGTCTTCCACTAATTCGGCTGGGACAATTATACGAATTTCGCCGCAATCTAATCCTACCCAGGAAGTCTGTCGATCACATCTTGACAGTAGGCGTCCGGGAACCCTATATCCCTCCTGCCCCGGTGCACCCGTGCCGGTGCCCTACAGCGGCTCCTTAGCTCAGTTGGTTAGAGCACGGGAATCATAATCCCGGTGTCCCCAGTTCGAGTCTGGGAGGAGCCACCAAAATACCAAACCCCCGATGGCCGGACGGCTGTCGGGGGTTTGTGATTCTTGAGACCGAGATGTGCAGCACGACGCATGGTTTCAAAGCGCAGTGCAAAATGAAAGACCTGACGCCCTATCTTTGGGTAAAATCACCGATGGATCGACGGAAAGGTATAGGCCGCCAAGGGCGCAACACCGAAAGCTAGATTTACCATGGAACAGCAATATTGGGATCAGATGCCACTAGCGGCGCAGGCGATTATTCGCGAAGTTGAAGCTCTGTCTCCCGTGCCGATCACCCAGATGACCGATCAGGACTACCAGGATTTTGGTAAAATGGCTTCGCGTCCGGTCCTAGATATGGATCGCAATGGGGCAAGGATCGTGCTCCCTACCCTTGATACTCCCGCCCATCTGATATTCCACGAGTTTCTCCATCTCAAGCGTTACTGGATTGATGGCATTCCCAAACTAGCCCATATTATTCATGGTGGCCACCGAGTTTGAACGAGGCGCTCGGCATT
>CAYWYB010000053.1:0-21378 GCA_964462145.1 uncultured Rhodospirillaceae bacterium | reverse complement strand
ATGCTCAGGTTGGGGAAATAGTCGATCACTTGTTTGGCGATCTCCGCGGGGCTTTAGCTGTGCAACACGGCCAAGGCCCGTTCGATACCGCGCACCAGGGCGCGGCAGGTGCCCGGCTGGGCCTGGGTAAAGGCCCGTGTGGTGTAGAACGAGGTCCAGGCGCTATCGCCGCGCTGGGCGCAGCGGTGCCAGATATGGCCGTGGCCCTCTTGCACCAGGGCATCCGCGTGCGGTTCAAAGATGTGCACCACGTCCAGTTCACCGGCGCGGAAGGCGGCGGCGCAGTCCGCCATGCTTTGATCCTTCACCCAATGAATACTGTCCAGATCGACGCCGGCGCGGCGGATGTCGTCCTGCAGGGTCATCCAGGGCGTCGGCACCTCGGTCATGGCGCCGACCCGCAGGCCCGCCAGATCAGCGAAGCGGAAGCGGTCGTTCGGTGCCCGCCCGACCAGGATCGATGGATCACGGGCCACGATCTGGGCGAAACAGACCAGGGGGCAGTCCCGGTCCTTGTCATGATGCAGCATTACCCGCATGGGCCCGCCCCAGGAGACATCGGCCCGGCCATCGATCAGGCCCTGGGCCGTCTCCGGCGTATTGGGCGAGGTCTGCACCGAGACATCGATGCCTTCCGCCGCCCAGTCGCCGCGCACAACGGCCAGATAGAACGGCACGTAAACCACCGTTCGCATGTTTTCGTAGAGGATAATCGGTTTGCTCATCTGGATAGGGTAGCCGACATTCAGACTGGACGGAATGGCGCCGGCCCGGCAAAGTTAAGGCAAACGTCATATGAGGAATTCCCGCACAATGGCCAAAATCGAAGATCCGATTGAATTCGAGCTGTTCAAGAACGCCATATTCGCCATCGGCGACGAGATGGCGGTGACCGTCTGCCGCACCACCTATTCGGGCGTGCTGCGCGACAATATGGATTTCTCCACCGCCCTGGCCGATGCGGACGGCAAGATGGTGGCCCAGGGCCTGACCCTGCCGGGACATCTCGGCTCCATCCCCGCCGCCCTGGCGGTGGTAGTGGAACGCTTCGCCGGCGATATCCATCCGGGCGATATGTTCATCATGAACGATCCCTTTGATGGCGGCATGCACCTGCCGGATATCTTTATCTTCCAGCCCTTGTTCGATGGCGACCGCCGCGTCGCCTTCGCCGCCACCATCAGCCACCATTCCGACGTGGGCGGGCGGGTGCCCGGCTCGAACGCCTCCGATTCCACCGAGATCTATCAGGAAGGCCTGCGCATCCCGCCCCTGAAACTGTTCGACAAGGGCGTGCGCAACGAGACCATGTGGTCCCTGATCGAGAAAAACGTACGCATACCGATCCAGGTGATGGGCGATCTGCGGGCGCAACTGGCGGCCTGCCATATCGCAGAGACTCAGTTCGGCGATCTGTTGCGCCGTTACGGCGCCGATAAGGTGGCGCTGTATATGGAAGAGGTGATCGACTATGCCGAGCGCCTGACCCGCGCGGCGGTGGCCGAGTTGCCCGATGGCGAATGGAGCTTCGAGGACTGGATCGACGATGACGGTATTGATCTGAAGCAACCGATCCGCCTGTTCGTCACCATCACCAAATCCGGCGACGAGATGACCGTGGACTGGACCGGCAGTTCACCCCAGGTCAAGGGCGCCATCAACAGCTCGCTTTCCTTTACCGTGGCCCATTCCGTGGGCGCGATCCGCTGTATCCTGCCACTGAATATTCCATCCAACGAGGGCGTCTTCAGGGTCATCAAGGTGATCGCGCCGCCCGCCACCATCACCAACATGGTGCTGCCCGCGGCCTGCGCCGCCCGCGGCCTGACCGGTTTCCGCATGGGTGATTGCATGTTCGGCGCCCTGGCCATGATGCTGCCCGACCGGGTCTGCGCCGCATCCGATGGCGGCAACACCGGTGTTTCCATCGGCGGCTACGATGACCAGCGTCAGCCCTACATCTATGTTGATTTTTCCTGCGGCACCCATGGCGGACGACCCTGGGCGGACGGCTTGCAAGGCAATTCCAACATGTTCGCCAACATGGCCTCGCAATCCATTGAGGTAATCGAGACCGAACAGCCCATGCAGATTTTGCGTTATGAGTTCGTCCCTGACCGGGCTGGACCGGGCAAGTTTCGCGGCGGGGCACCGTTCCGCAAGGATTACCGTTTTCTGGAGAAAGAGGCCATTTTACAAGTCCGCTCTGACCGGCGCGACTTTCGCCCTTACGGCCTGTACGGCGGCTATCCCGGCAAGGCATCCGCCAACAGCCTGAACCCGGACGGCGAAAACCGCCCCCTGGAATCCAAGATCACCATGAACATCGGCCACGGCACGGTGTTTCGTCATGACCTGGCCGGCGGCGGCGGCTGGGGCGATCCATTGGAGCGCGACCCGGACAAGGTTCTGGTCGACGTACGCAACGAACTGGTCAGCCCGGAAGCCGCCTTCGCCGATTACGGCGTGGTGGTCGATACCGACAGTTGGTGCGTCGATGCGACCGCGACCGAGACCCAGCGGGCAACCTTGCGCGCGGGCCGAAACGGCGAGCAACCAAAGGTCATGTGGCAGGAACCGACGTCCGTGGAGGGTGCGTAGATTATGGCGAAGTTCAGAGTAGGCGCGGATATTGGCGGCACCTTTACGGATCTGGTCCTGTTGGGCCAGGACGGCACCCTGTATACCAAGAAAGTCCCCTCCACCGTGGGCGAATATGAAGTGGCCATCGTGGATGGTCTGTCGAGTGTCTTCGACACAGCGGGATTGGCGGCGGATCAGATCGACGAAGTGTTGCACGGCACCACCGTCGCCTCCAACGCGATCCTGGAGCACAAGGGCGCCAAGACCGGCCTGATCACCACGGAAGGCTTTCGCGATGTGCTGGAAATCCGCACCCTGCGCATGCCGCGGCTGTACGACCTGCATTGGGAAAAACCACCGCCCCTGGCCGAGCGCTACCTGCGCCTGGGCGTGAGCGAGCGGGTCAACAACCGGGGCGAGGTGGAAGTGCCCCTTGACCTGGACGAGGTCGAACGCGCGGTACGCCGGCTGTTGGACGAGAATGTGGAGACCATCGCCGTCTGCCTGATCAATTCCTACGCCAATGGCGAGCACGAGCGCGCCATCAAGGAGGTGATCGAACGCCTGGCGCCGGACCTGCTGCATTGCATATCCGCCGATGTGCTGCCCGAAATATCGGAATATCAGCGCACTTCGACGACGGTGATCAACGCCTATGTCATGCCCATCGTCAGCCAGTATCTGCAACAGTTGAGCGCCCGCCTGAAAGGCGCCGCGATCGAGGCGCCATTGTTGTTGATGCAATCCAACGGCGGCCTGATCAACGCCGACGTGGCGGAGCGCAAGCCGGCCAATATTATCGAATCCGGTCCCGCCGGCGGCGTGGTTGGGGCCCAGGCCCTGGCGCGCAAATTGGATCTGCCCGACATCATTACCTTTGACATGGGCGGCACCACGGCCAAGGCGTCCCTGATCGAAGACGGCGATTTCACCCGCAGCCTGGATTATCAGGTGGGCGGCGGCATCATGATCGGCTCCCGTCTGATGAGCGGTGCGGGCTATCACCTGAAAATTCCCGCCATTGACCTGGCCGAGGTCGGGGCGGGCGGCGGCTCGCTGGTCTGGATCGACGCCGGCGGCTCCATGCAGATCGGGCCGCAAAGTGCGGGCGCCCTGCCCGGCCCCGTCTGTTACGGCATGGGCGGCGAAGATCCGACCGTGACCGATGCCAATGTCCTCCTGGGTTATTTGAATCCGGACTATCTGGTCGGCGGTGAATTGGAACTGCAGGCGGATAAAAGCCGCGCGGTGTTCGAGGAACGGATCGCCACACCCATGGGCCTGGATCTGGCCCATGCGGCCTACGGCGCCCATCAGATCGTCATTTCGAACATGATCCGGGCCATTCGGGCGATATCCTCTGAACGGGGCCGCGACCCCCGCGACTATTGCCTCTTCGCCTTTGGCGGCAACGGACCCCTGTTCGCCGCCGGCATGGCCAAGGCCCTGGATATGAAGCGCATCGTGGTGCCGCCCCACCCAGGCCTGTTTTCGTCATTCGGGCTGCTCTATGCGGATGTCGAGCATCACTATTCCCGCTCCATGATGCAGGTGCTGCGCGATACCACGCCCGCCGCCCTCGACGAGATCTGGGGCGGCTTGGAGGCTCAGGCCCGCGAGCAACTGCTGGCCGACGGCTACCGCGCGGATCAGATCGATATCCGCCGTACCGCGAACATGCACTACAAGGGGCAAATCTTCGAGCTGACGGTGCCGGCGCCAGATGGCGATTTCAATGCCGAAAAGATCGCCGAGCTGGAAGAACGCTTTGGCGAGGAGCATGAGCGCACCTATGGCCACCGCGCCGGTCCGGAAGAACCCGTCATGCTGGTCAATGCGCAATTGATCGGCCGGGCCATCCCCGACCATCCCCCCGTGCCGGACCGCCTGAAGGGCATGGACACGCGGTCGGCGATGGAAACGGGCAGCCGTCAGGCCTATTTCGGGCCCGAGACCGGCTGGCTGGAAGCGCAGGTGCTGTCCCGCGACGATCTGGCTACGGTGCGCACCGGCCCCCTCATTGTCGAGGAATATGATGCCACCTGCCTGGTTCCGCCCGGTGCAAGCGCCAAGCAGGATGAATTTGGCAACATCATCATCGAGCTGCCTTAGGCGAGATGGCGTCCGTCAGGGTCTAATCGACCATGTAGACCTTTGGCGGGCCATCCTTGATCTCGTAAATGGTGAAGGGTTCTTCCTTGGGGCCTGGCATGCCAGGCGAGCCCACCGGCATGCCGGGTAAGGAGATGCCCTTGATGGCCGGGCGCTGGGCCAGCATCCTTTGCACGATGTTGATCGGCACATGGCCGCTGACCACATAGCCGTCGACAAACATGGTGTGGCAGCCCTGCAGGTTCGGCGCTATGCCGGCCTTGGAACTGATCGCGCCAAGCCTGTCCGTCGCCTTCACCGTAACCTTGAAGCCGCTATCGCGCAGATGATCGGCATAACCCTCGCAACAGCCGCATTGCGGCGTTTTATAGAGCGTGACCTGCTTGGCGGAATCTCCCGCCCCGGCGCCGCCGACACCGAGGAAAAGGAACGCAATCGCGAATACAAGATGTTTCATGGCTTGCATATGATGCCTTGCCCGCGGTTTGTCCAGGGCCGTCCCGAGGTGGCGGTATCTGCCGTATTGATCCGCGCCGTTAACTTGCTAGTCTGTTCACGGATCGGTTGGGGTGTTCGGTAATGGCGCGCGAAATCTCTGAATGGTTGAGGGAACTTGGCCTCGGCAAATATGTCGAAACCTTCATAGAGAATGAAATTGATTTCGAGGCGGCGCAGCTACTTGACGCCGGCGATCTCAAGGAATTGCACCTGCCCATGGGCCCGCGCAAGAAGCTACTGGCGGCCATCGCCGCCACGGCCGGCGCTGCCCGGCCAGATAGCGGCGGCGGTGGCGCCTTGGCGCTGGATGCCTCGCGCCGTCAGGTCACCGTCCTGTTCGCCGACATCTCCGGCTTCACGGGAATCTCCGGAGGTCTCGACGCGGAGCGGACCCACGCCATGCTGAATCGTTTCTTCGCCGCCGTGGATGCGGAAGTGCGCAACCATGGCGGTACCGTGGACAAGCATATCGGCGATGCGGTCATGGCTGTGTTCGGTGCACCCGTGGCCCATACCGATGATCCG
Source organism: uncultured Rhodospirillaceae bacterium (assembly GCA_964462145.1). Lineage (GTDB taxonomy): Bacteria > Pseudomonadota > Alphaproteobacteria. The sequence continues at coordinate 15,660 of CAYWYB010000053.1, read as the reverse complement.
GAACGCGCCGTCAGGGCGGCGGCCGGAATTCACCAGGCCGTGGCCGAACTGCAACCGCCCCTGCAGGTGCACATCGGCGTGGCCGCCGGCCAGGTGGTGGCCAGCGCCACCGGCAGCGCCAGCCATACGGAATTCACCGTCACCGGTGACAGCGTCAATCTGGCATCTCGGTTAACGGATCTGGCCCAGGCCGGCGAAACCTATACCTCCACCTCGGTGCAGCGTGCCCTGGGAGAAAAGTTCGACGGCGAGAACCTGGGCGAGCGCCGGATCGCCGGCTTTTTGGAGCCGGTGACCGTCTGGCGGGTTCGTGGTCTGTCGCCGGCCCAGGCGGTAACACGGCATCCCTTCGTTGGCCGGCAGCGCGAATTCCAACGCTTCGAGACGGCGGTAAGCGCCTGTCTGGAAACCGGCTTGGGAGAGACGCTTATCGTGCGCGGCGAGGCAGGCATCGGAAAAACCCGGTTGCTGAACGAATTTGAACGCCATGCGCAGGCAAACGGCTTCCGCAGCCATACCGGCCTGGTGCTCGATTTCGGCATGGGCAAGGGCCAGGATCCCGTACGCTGGTTTGTCCGCAGCCTGTTGGATATCAGCGCGGGCAGCGAAAAATCCCTGCGCGCGGATGCCGTCGAACAGGCCGTATCCAATGGCCTGGCATTGGAGGATCATCGGGTTTTTCTCAACGACCTGCTGGATCTGAAGCAGCCCAGCGAATTGCGCAATCTCTATGACGCCATGGAAAACCGGACCCGCAATCGCGGCAAGCTGGAAACGATCACGGCCTTGGTGCGTGCATTGAGCGAGCGCGCGCCGTTGTTATTGAAGGTGGAGGATTTGCATTGGGCCGATGCAGGGCTTCTGATATCCGTCGCGTTTCTGGTCAAGGTGGTCGGAAGTTGCCGCGCCATTTTGTTGCTGACGACCCGGCGTGGCACCGATCCCTTTGACGCCGAATGGCGCGGTTATACAGGCGGCGCGCCCTTGGCAACAATCGACCTTGGCGCCATGGACGAGGCGGAGGCACTGGATCTGGCGCGGGAATTTCCGGGTATCGAGCCTGATTTGGTCACGGCCTGTATCGAACGGGCAGGCGGCAATCCATTGTATCTGGAACAGCTGCTGCGCAACGCCGATGAATTGCAGGGCGGCGAAATACCCGGAACCTTGCAGGGCATCATTCAGGCACGCCTGGATGCGCTGCCGCCCTCTGACAGGAAGGCGTTGCAGGCGGCCTCGATCCTGGGCCAGCGGTTTTCCGACGCCGCCCTGGCCGCGCTATTGGGGCATGCCGACTACCGGCCCGACGTGCTGTTGTCCCAGGCCCTGATCCGGACGGCGGGCAACGACTACCATTTTTCCCATGCCTTGATCCGCGACGGGGTCTACAGTTCGTTATTGTCCGGACAGCGCGCCGCCCTGCACAGGCGCGCCGCCGAGCATTTCGAGGACTTGGACCCCATTTTGTGGGCCGAGCATCTGGACGCGGCCTTGGATAGCGGCGCGGCGGCGGCATATCTGCTGGCGGCGGGGCAGTCGTACGCCGCGTTGCGTTATGATGTCGCTTTGCGTTTGGCCAAGCGCGCCTTGGAACTGGATGCGCCGGATGCCGTGCGCCTGGAGTTGATGGGCCTGCAGGGCGATGCCCTGCGTGAAATGGGTGATACGGACTTATCCATCGCCGCCTTCGAGCAGGCCCTGGAGATGGCCCTGCAGATAGCCGGCGGCGACGAGGATATTTGCCGCCTCAATATCGGCCTGGCAGAGGGTTTGCGCATCGTCGATCGCCGCGACGACGGCCTGGCCGTGCTGGACCGCGCCGAAGCCGCCGCCGGAATGTCAAATGACACTGCCGCGCTGGCACGAATAAACTATCTGCGCGGCGGAATTTATTTTTCCATGGGTAATATTGATGGCTGCCTGGCAGCGCATGGCAAGGCATTGGAATATGCCACGGAGGCAGGCTCATCCGAAGCCGAGGCAAAGGCCTTAAGCGGACTGGGCGATGCCTGGTATATGCGCGGCCGCATGCGCACCGCACACGGCTATTTCAGCCGCTGCATAACCGTTGCCCAGGGACATGGACTGTCGGGCATTGAGGCTTCCAACCTGATCATGCGGGGCGATATCGATCTCTATCTCGGCAATCGCGAGGCGGGGATCGCGGATATCCACAGCGGCATTGAACTGGCGCAAAGGATCGGCGACCAGCGCGCCGTCATCGTGGCGAAAAGCGTAATTTCCCACGTTTATGCCGAGGCCGGCGACGGTTTGCGCGCGGAAGAGCTGGCGCGCGAGATGCTCGGCATATGCGAGGCCATCGGTGCCCGGTTATTTTCCGCCGATGCGCAATACCTCTGGTCCCACGCCCTCATCGTGCAAGGCGACCGTGAGGCGGCTATGGAACATGTGCAATCGGCGATCGCCCTGTCACGGCAGGCTGGCATGGCCTATCTGGGCCCGACCTGCCTTGCTATTGAGGCCTTGCTGACGGACGATCCGGCAACCGCGGCTGCAGCCTTGGCGGAGGGCGAGCGCCTTTTGGACGAGGGCGCGGTCAGTCATAACTACGTCGAATATTACCGTTTCGCGGTCGAGACGTCTCTGGAACGCGGCGCCTGGAACGAGGCCGAGCGCTATGCGGCGGCCATGGAAGCCTATTGGAAACCCGAGCCCTTGCCCCGTTGTGACTTCACGGTCGCCAGGGGGCGGGCGCTGGCCTTGGCGGGACGTGGCAATCGAGACCAGGCATTGGTGGACGAGTTGCACGATTTGTGGGATGAGGCAAAGCGGATGGGCAATCTGATCGACCTGCCCGCTCTGGATGCCGCATTGAGCCGGATCAAAGCATCATGATTTTAACATAAGCCGTGCATGATGCATGCGTTGGCCGTCCGGTGGTGTTTGTAAAAGAATGATAACGATTAACTTGTGGTTAAGGCAAATATCGCACAGTACCGCTGATGTAGGCACGTTAGGGGTATCAGCGTATTGGACGTGCCGGCTACAAACTTGGGAATTATTGATGGGCGATACGAATGTCCACGGATAATGGTACAAATTCCGCGATTGGTAAGGCGTCCCTGCTTAACCGATTGCATGCCTGGTGGGAAGGCGATGAAGCCGAGGCCGACGACGCGGCGGCCAACGGCAATTTCGGAGAACTTTCCGGTGACCAGGACGGCGCGATGGAAGGCGCCGCCAGCTGGCCCGAGCCGCGCCTGGCGGCGGCGCAGCGTTTATTTGGCGAAGGCTGTGTCTTCCCGGGCAGCGAAGATGCGGTCATGCAACTTGCCGAGCCGTTGCAATTGGATGATACGAAATTGGTGCTGGATATTACGGCGGGCATCGGCGCGGCCACCCGCGTAATCGCACGGGAATTCGGCTGCAAGGTTGATGGCCTGCAACAAGACCCAGCCCAATTGGAATTAGCCGTCAAATATGCCGAGACGGCCGGACTGTCCGACAAGATAACGATCCAGGACGGTTCATTGGGCAATTGCAAAATTGAACCAGGCAGCCGGGATGCGGTTTTTGGACGTGCCGCCCTATTGGGTCTGAAAGAAAAAGACAGCATCTTCCATGATATATGGGCGTTACTGAAACCCGGCGGCCAGCTTCTATTGGCGGAATTCGTGGCCAAGAACGCGGAAGCGGCAAAAGAAGATATGGTGGAATGGGGCAAGTTCGAGAAGATGAAGCCGTATCTGGTGACAGTCGATCAGATTAAACAGGGGCTGTCGGCAAGCCATTTGGATGTGCATCAAGCTGACGATTTGTCGGAGGCATTTTGCAGCCATATAACGCGCGGCTTGGCCGGATTGACCAGTGTATTGAAGCAGGGAACCATACCCAAGGATCAGCGCTCCTGGATCATGTGGGAGGTTGAATTGTGGGCCCGCCGGGTTCTTTTGCTGCAAGGCGGCAATATCGGATTTTATCTGTTCCATGCCTCCAAGGGAGAGGAATAGGCGGCGTTGACAGGCTGGGGGGGCATCTGTATGTTCCGCCAACCTTTTTGCCCCGAGGCGGGCCAAGTTATGCTGTGTGAACAGGTGATGCGATGAAAGTTCGGAATTCTTTAAAATCGGCGAAGAATCGCCACCGTGATTGCCGGGTTATCCGCCGCAAGGGCCGGGTCTATGTGATCAACAAGACCAATCGCCGCTTCAAGGCGCGCCAGGGCTAAATTCCGCGAGTATGTGGCTCCGGATTAATTGACCGGGAGCCATTGATGCTGCGCCTAAAAGGCGCGGTTTTTCGTGTTTCGATACCGTGCGTTCCATAAATTTGCTATCACTGCACCTTGGTATAAGCGCTGGAGACGAAACGATGCAAATGCCCGAACCCGATGCCGAGATCCTGGCCCGGCGCGATGATCTGATCATCGCCCTGCGCCAAATCGTACCGGGGGAAGGCGTGATCGCCGATGATGCGGGTATGCGGGTCTATGAATCCGACGGCTTGCCCGCCTACCGGCAGATCCCCTTGGCCGTGGTACTGCCCGATACGGTGGCGCAAATTTCGGCCATATTGCGTCTGTGCGATGAATGGGGCGTCAAGGTCGTGCCCAGGGGCGCGGGCACCTCGCTTTCGGGCGGCGCCCTGCCCCTGGCCGACGGCATCATCCTGGGCCTGGGCAAGTTCAATCAAATTCTGGAAATCGACTACGACAACCGCGCCGTCAGGGTGCAACCCGGGGTCACCAATCTGGGCATCAGCCAGGCCGTCGATGGCGAAGGTTTCTATTACGCGCCAGATCCTTCCAGCCAGATCGCCTGTTCCATCGGCGGCAACGTGGCCGAGAACGCCGGCGGCGTGCATTGCCTGAAATACGGCGTCACCACCAACAATCTTCTGGGCCTGGAAATGGTGCTGCTGTCGGGCGAGGTCATTCGACTGGGCGGCAAGCATCTCGACAGCGGCGGCTATGACCTGATGGGCCTGTTGACCGGTTCGGAAGGCCTGCTCGGCGTGATCACGGAAGTTACCGTGCGTATCCTGAAAAAGCCCGAGACCGCCCGTGCCGTATTGATCGGCTTTCCCTCCTCGGAAGCCGCCGGCGCCTGCGTGGCGGAGGTCATCGGTGCCGGCATCATTCCCGGCGGCATGGAGATGATGGACAAGGCCGCCATCCATGCGGCGGAGGAATTCTGCAAGGCCGGCTATCCGCTGGAGGCCGAGGCGCTGTTGATCGTCGAACTGGACGGTCCCGGGCCAGAGGTCGACCATCTGATCGAAAGGGTCGCCGAGATTGCCGAGGGTTGCGGCTCGACCTCGCTGCGCGCCTCGGAAAACGAGGCCGAGCGCACGGCGTTTTGGGCCGGACGCAAGGCGGCCTTTCCCGCCATTGGCCGGATCAGCCCGGATTATATGTGCATGGACGGCACCATTCCCCGCAACCGTTTGCCGGAAGTTTTGGCGCGCATGGCTGAATTGAGTGAAAAACATGGGCTGCGCGTGGCTAATGTCTTTCATGCCGGCGACGGTAATCTGCATCCCCTGATCCTCTATGATGCCAACGCGGGGGAGTTGGAAACGGCGGAGGCCTTCGGCGCCGATATCCTGCGCCTTTGTGTCGAGGTCGGCGGTGTGCTGACCGGCGAACATGGCGTCGGGGTGGAAAAACGCGACCTGATGGCGGAGGTCTTCACCGAGGAGGATCTGGCCCAGCAGTTGCGGGTGAAATGCGCCTTTGACCCAAACGGCCGCCTCAATCCGGGCAAGGTCTTTCCTGTACTGCACAGCTGCGCCGAGTTGGGCCGGTTGGAAGTGCACCAGGGGCAACTGCCGTTCCCCGAAATCCCCCGTTTCTAGTGGCTTTAATGGGCTTTTGATGACCGTCCAATGACCGAAAATCTGAAACCACAGGATGCCGCCCAGGTGGCCGAGCTTCTGACCTGGGCCGGGGCCGAGGAAAAGACCGTTGAACTGGTAGGCGCCGGCAGCAAGGCAGGCCTGGGCCGGCCCATCGCCACGGACTACCGCCTGGACCTTTCCGCCCTGGAGGGCGTCACGTTGTACGAGCCCGAGGAGCTTGTGCTGCGCGCGGGCGCCGCGACCTCGCTGGGCCAGATCCAGGCCATGTTGGCGCAACAGCGCCAGCAGTTGGCGTTCGAGCCGCCGGATTTCGGCGATCTGTACCAAACCGATCTGGATCAGACCATCGGCGGCGTGCTGTCCGCCAACCTGGCCGGACCGCGCCGCATCAAGGCGGGCGCGGCGCGGGATCATTTTCTTGGCGTCGAAGGTATTTCCGGCCGGGGGCAGGCCTTCAAATCCGGCGGCAGGGTTGTCAAGAATGTTACTGGCTATGACCTTTGCAAGTTGATGGCCGGCAGTTTTGGCACCCTGGCAGCGCTGACGGAGGTCACGGTCAAAGTCTTGCCGGCGCCGGAAAAAGTCCGCACCGTGCTGTTGTTTGGACAGGACGATGGGGCCGCCATCGCCGCCATGAGCCAGGCGGCGGGCAGCCCGCACGAGATTTCCGCTCTGGCCCATCTGCCGCAAGCGGTCGCGGCGCGCTCGGATGTGTCCTATGTCAGCGGCGCGGGCGCGGCGGTGACCGCCGTCCGCATCGAAGGCCCGGCGCCCTCGGCGGCGCACCGGACGGCGGCCCTGCGCCAGCAATGGGGCCTGTTGGGCGAGGTGGAGGAGCTGCACGGCCACAACAGTGCCGTTCTGTGGCGCGAGATTGGCAATGTGGCGCCCTTGCTGCCCGATCCCGAAGCGGTTGTCTGGAAGCTTTCCGTGACGCCGTCGCTTGGCGCCAGGATCATGGCGGCGGCGCTGGCGGCGGGGGGCGAAGGCTATTACGACTGGGCCGGCGGCTTGCTCTGGCTGTCGCTTCCAGCCACGGATGATGGTGGCGCGGCGCTGGTGCGCGGGGCCTTGACCGGCCCGGATGCGGGACACGCGACCTTGATGCGGGGACCCGAGGCCCTACGTCGACAGATAGACGTCTTTCAGCCCAGCGTACCCGCCCTGGCCGCATTAAGCGCGCGGATCAAAGAGTCTTTCGATCCGCGGCGGATATTGAACCCCGGCCGCATGTACGGAGCGTACTAACGATGCGTACGGATTTTCAGAACGAACAACTCGCCGATCCGGCCGTGGCCGAGGCCGACGGCATTTTGCGCAAATGTGTTCATTGCGGCTTTTGCACCGCCACCTGTCCCACCTATGTCATGCTGGGCGATGAATTGGACAGCCCCCGGGGCCGGGTCTATCTGATCAAGAACATGCTGGAAAGCGGCGAAGCGCCGGATGAACGCACCGTGCGCCATATCGACCGTTGCCTCTCGTGCCTGTCGTGTATGACCACCTGCCCTTCGGGTGTTGATTATATGCACCTGCTGGATGGGGCCAGGGCCCGGATCGAAGCGCAGTATCAGCGGCCCCTGGCGGAACGCTGGCTGCGTGCCTTGCTGGCCTATGTCTTGCCCAGGCCCGGTCTTTTCCGTCTTGCGCTTCGGGGTGCCCGCCTGGCCAAGCCGTTTGCCGCGCTTGCGCCAGGGCGTTTGCGGGCCATGCTGGCCATGGCCCCGGACAAATTGCCCGCCGCCTCTGATCTGGACCGCGCACAGGTCCATCCGGCGGATAATGGCCGCAAGATGCGTGTGGCCATGCTGACCGGCTGTGCGCAACAGGTCCTGGACCCGGATATCAATGCCGCCACCGTCCGCCTGCTGACCCGCCTGGGCTGCGATGTGGTGGTGGCCAGGGATGCGGGCTGTTGCGGCGCCTTGACCCATCACATGGGCCGGGAAAGCGAGGCGATGGCCTCGATCCGCGCCAATGTGGCGGCCTGGACCGCCGAGCTGGATGGCGAGGGCTTGGACGCGGTGGTGATCAACGCCTCCGGCTGCGGCACCACGGTCAAGGATTACGGCCATATTCTGGCCGAAGACGCCACCTGGGCGGGGCCGGCCAAACGGATCAGTGAACTGGCCCTGGATATTACCGAGCTGCTGCAGCGCCTGGAGATGCCCGCACCGAAGACGGCGCAATCGCTAAAAGTGGCTTATCACGCCGCCTGCTCCCTGCAACATGGCCAGAAGATCGTTGCGGAACCAAAACAATTGCTGGAACAGGCGGGCTTCGAGGTCATGGCCGTGCCCGAAGGGCATTTGTGCTGCGGCTCCGCCGGGACCTATAATTTGCTGCAGCCGGAGCTGGCGGGCAAATTGCTGGCCCGCAAGGCCGATAACATCAAAAGTTTGTCGCCGGATGTGGTCGCCGCCGGCAATATCGGCTGTATGGTGCAACTGGGTTCCGGCCTGGATGTACCGGTGGTGCATACGGTGGAATTGCTGGACTGGGCCACGGGCGGTCCCAAGCCCGCCGGGCTCTAATCCAGTATTAAGTTAGTCCAGGCGCTCAACCTCGAACATCTGACTTGGCGCCGTGATCTCGTCTTGCGCGGTTATAACCGCCAGTTCGCTTGACTGCCGGGCAATGCTGGCCTGGATCAGGCCGTGCAGCGCGGCGGAGGCCCAGGCCAGGGCGGCGGCGATGTCTCTATGGTTGAGATAATGGCCCAAGAACATGGCAGCGAAGGCATCGCCGGTGCCCTTTGGCACCACCGCGCCATCGGCAATCAACGGCACCGCGACCTGATAAACGTCCTCCGGCGTGACCGCGAGATTGTATAGCAACTTCCCGGTTTTTTCGGCAGACGTGCAAACCACGATCTCCGGGCCGAGGTCTCGGGCGGCGCTAATCACGTCATCCAGGCCATTAATCTGCCGGCCGCTCAACCAGGCCAGCTCAAACCGGTTCGGCGTCGCCAGACCGGCGCATGGCAGCAGCCGATCCCGCAAGGCCACGGCCAGGTCCTCACTCACGTATAGATTTCCCTCGTCGCCCAGTACCGGATCGCACAGGAACAGGCTATCGGGCGCCGCGGCCATGGCCCGCAAGGCAATATCGATGCTGCCTGCCTGCCCCAGATAACCCGTATGCACGGCGGTGCAATCGGCCAGCAAATCGCGCTCCAATAAGCCATCCAGCAGCTGGTCCTGAAATGCTATATTCACCGGCCCGCCGCCAAATCCACCATGGCCCGGATGATTGGAAAACAGCACCGTGGGCAGGTGCCAGACCTCGTGCCCCATTGCCTGCAAAGCCGGCCCCGAGGCCTGCGCGCCCACATGGCCATGAACCAGGTGGGATGTGAGGCTGAAAATACTGGCCATGGGGTGAATCTTCCTCGTCTGCGGTCCTAACAGTAACCCATAGATCGTATTCGAGGGGAAAATGGTGGGCGCGCCTGGAATCGAACCAGGGACCTCCGCCATGTCAAGACGGCACTCTAACCATCTGAGCTACGCGCCCGGAAGCATCGTATCCGCCCAGGGTGGCCCGGGGCGAAGTCGTGATGTTTCGCTGCCACGGGATATATGGGAAAGCGGAGTGCGGCGCAAGCCTCTGTTGAACTGCCGGGCAATATTCACTGCAAGATTAAGGCGCGGCCAAATGCTCGGCGTTGCTCCGGGCGGTATTTTTTGCCACCATGCGGTCCAGTTGAGCGCATGATTTTGGGGAAATTTGCATGAGCCGTGTTAGGTATTTGCAGTGCATCGTGATGGCGGCGGTGTTGTCGTTGTCTTTTGTCCCGGCGGCGCAGGCCGGTGATCTGTTCGTGCTAACCCCGGCAGCGCCGCAGCCTGCCGCTGCGGCCCTGAAACCGGGTCTTGCCGTCAAATATGCCTACGGCAGCGTGGAATCGTTGGAAGCGGCGGAAGGCTGGCGCGGTGAAGCGAGATTGGGCAAACCCCTGGAAGGCTTCGTCTATGGCGATACCAACGGGGTCGACTATGCCCTTACATCAGGCTCGAATATTGAAGTCATCGCCTTCATTGAAGGCTATCTGCATTTCAAGGCAGGTGTGCACGAGTTGGAGTTTCAGTCCAACGACGGTCTGCGGGTGTTTGTGGCTGGCAACCAGATTTATGAACACGACGGCAAGCACGCCTGTAAGACGCTTGGTGCCATTCAGGTGAAGGCGCCCAAGACCGGCTGGTATGCCATGCGGGCGCTGTATTTTCAGAAAAAGGGCACCGCCTGTCTTGATTTGAGCATGCGCGCGCCCGGCGGAGAGTGGGATTGGACGGCGCCCGAGATGTACGGACATATTCCACAGTAACAAAAAAAGATCAGCGCAGGACGCTTGCTTGGCTTAGACTCGCGGTATGAAAACCTTGCATTTTGGCGACGTCACCGTCGACCGGCTCGTGGAGCTAGAGGCTCCCGGCTTTCACCCCGGATATTTTCTGCCCGATGCCACGGACGAGGCCATCGCGGCCCAGCAGGACTGGCTGCTGCCGAATTTCCTGCACGAGGCAAGCGGCCGCATGATCCAAAGCGTACACGCCTATGTCATACGGACCGGACATCACACCATTCTGGTGGACACCTGCATCGGCAATGACAAACCGCGTGCCTCGACACCGCCGTGGAACAATCTGCAAACTCCCTGGCTGGATGATCTGGCCGCCATGGGCGTGGCGCCCGAAGACGTCGATTTTGTCATGTGCACCCACCTGCACGTGGACCATGTGGGTTGGAATACGCGGCTGCTTGATGGCCGCTGGGTGCCGACCTTTCCCAACGCCAAGTATATTTTTGAAAAACGCGAGTACGAACACTGGTCCACGACCGAAAATGATGCGGGGGATGAACCGGGCGGGGCGGGTTCCAACGACGGCTGTTTCGAGGATTCAGTGCTGCCGGTAATGGCGGCCGGACAGGCGGTTTTGGTCGATAGCGATCATGCCCTCGACGATCAGATGTGGCTGGACCCGACGCCTGGCCATTCACCCGGCCATGTCTGCATGAATCTTTCGGCGGGCGGCAAAAACGCAGTCTTCAGCGGCGATCTGTTACATCACGCGGTACAGGTGGCGCACCCGGAATGGAACAGCCGGTTCTGCTGGGATGCGGAGATGTCCCGTGCCTCCCGGCGCAAATTCGTCGAACAGAACGCCGACACGGATACCTTGATCCTGGCGGCGCATTTCCCCAGCCCGACGGCGGGGACCATCGTCTCCAACGGTCCCCGCTGCAAATTCGCGCCGGTTGCCGATTAAGCGCCCGATATTGGGCTATCCTTAATCTTACTTCGCCGCCATCACCATGATTTCCACCAGATAACCGGGCGCCGCCAGGTCACTGCACAGGCCGGCGCGGACTGGCGGGTTCTCCGGATCGATCCAGGCGTCCCAGACTTCGTTCATGGCCGCGAAGTTGCGCATGTCCGTAACCCACAGTTGGGCCCACAGAAGCTTTGATTTGTCGCTGCCGCAAGTAGCCAGCAGGGCGTCGATCTTGGCCAGGACCTGGCGGGTCTGTTCGCCAATATCGGCGTTTTGATCGTTGGCGACCTGACCGGCCAAATAGACCGTGCCGTTGTGTTCCACCGCCTGGCTCATGCGTGGGCCGGGATTATGCCGTGTGATATCCATTTTGCTGCTCTCCAACGATTAAGGGGTTTTGTTGCCTGAAGCCTAGCGCAGCAAAAATGCCCTGGCAAAACGAAAAATCCGATCTTGCCCGTCGCCCGGTACTGTCCGGTCATCTTCCCCCGGCCATGGCCATTGCTTCACCGGCCCGGCCCTGTTAGTTTCCGCCGCCTTTCCAAACTACCGGGCCACTGGATGGCCGGCCTGCGGGTGGAAGCGCGCATGAGGATAACGTCATGGGAATCAAGCTATGAGAATTAATGGCAACGCCATTCGGCCTGGCAACGTGGTTGAGCATAAGGGCGGCTTGTGGCGGGCGGTAAAAATCGCCCATACCCAACCGGGCAAGGGCGGCGCCTATTTGCAGGTCGAACTGCGCAATCTGCTCGACGGCAGCAAATTGAATGAACGCTTCCGCGCCTCCGAGAATGTGGAGAAGGTGCGTCTGGACCAAAAGGATCATCAGTTCCTGTTTGGTGACGGCGACAGCTTCACCTTCATGGATACGGAAACCTACGACCAGATCGCCTTGAACGCCGACCAGTTGGGCGAACAGGCGGCCTATTTGCAGGACGGCATGACCGTCAGCATCGAAAGTCATGAAGGCGTGGTCATTGGCGTTGCCCTGCCTGAGCATGTCACCCTGGAGGTGATGGATACGGAGCCGGTTCTGAAGGGCCAGACGGCGGCGGCATCCTACAAGCCGGCGCTGCTGGAAAACGATATCCGCTCATCGGTACCGCCCTTTGTCGGCGTCGGCGACAAGGTTGTCGTCAGCACGGAAGACGGCAGCTACGTCAAGCGCGCCGAATAATTAACCGACAGCCTATAGGACCAGATTGATGTCCCGAACATCCCCCCTGATGAATGTGATGCAACAGGCGGTGCGCAAAGCCTCGCGCCGATTGGTGCGCGACTTCGGCGAAGTCGAGAATTTGCAGGTCTCGCGCAAGGGGCCGGGCGATTTCGTCACGGCTGCCGATGTGCGCACGGATCAAAAACTGCGTGAATCGCTGGAGCAGTCCCGCCCCACCTTTGGCTTCCTGACCGAGGAAGGCGAGGATATCGTGGGCGAGGACGCGACCCGGCGCTGGATCATCGATCCCATTGATGGCACTTCGAACTTCATGCATGGCATCCCCATGTTCGCCATCTCCATCGCCCTGGAAGAACGGGGCGAGGTCACCGCGGGGCTGGTCTATGCGCCGATTTCCGACGAGATGTTCTGGGCCGAGAAAGGCCAGGGCGCTTATCTGAACGACCGCCGCCTGCGCGTCGCATCGCGCCGCAATATGGGCGATGCGGTAATCGGCACCGGCATTCCTCATCTTGGCCGCGCCGATGGCGCCGGCGACACCGGCTACATGGCGGAATTGAGCGCTATCAGTGCCGAATGCGCCGGCATCAGGCGCATGGGCTCGGCAGCCCTGGATCTGGCCTATGTGGCGGCGGGGCGCTTTGATGGCTTTTGGGAAAACGGCCTCTCACCCTGGGACATCGCGGCGGGACTGTTGCTGGCGCGCGAAGCCGGCGCCATGGTCAGCCGCACTGACGGCGGCAGCGATCCGTTGTATACGGGCGACGTTCTGGCCGCCAACGAAGCCATCCATGGCCGCATGCTGCGCTTGATTAGGCAAGCGAGACGGGAGCAGTAACCCGGGACCGGGCGGCGGATGCAAGGCAGCGCCGCAGCGCTTCCAGATGCTGGATCTGGGGCTACGAATTTTGCAAATTTGAGATTGTCAGCTGGCTTCGGCGGCCACCATGCCGTCCAGGCGGGCGATGCGGCTGTATAGACGTTCGCTCCGGCGCAACAGATCGGACAAATAGGGCGGCAGCAGTTCGATATCAACGTCCGATTCCTGTAGGCAGACATCAGCCCCGCCCAGGCGCCAGCTGTCATCGTCGCGGAATTCCTCGCGGGTCAATTCGCCCTGATGCACGGCGCGCTGGACCAAAAGCCAGGCCATCATATTGGTCAGGCGCGAGGTCAGGCGCATGGTCTCGACCGAGAAATACGCCGCCACTTCAACCGCCAATTCACGCGATTCTTCTTCCCCGTAGTCGCGCAAATAGTCCCGCGCCTCGCGGGTCAGCGCCAGGGTTTCATCGAAGGTGCGGCCAAAAAACGCCGGCGGCGCCACGACCGTTGATGAGCTCGAATCTTCACTGTCCATGGCATCAGTATGGCCCGAAAGGATTAACAAATTCAATTCATCAAACGCGCATATAGCCTTGAAAGATGGTTAGCAATTCCTACATCATAAACGTCCGAATGCCATCGCAGGGTTCGGATAAAACGCGGGCCCGGCCAATAACGGCGGGCCTTAGGAACCGTTAGGTATTGCTTCGAAAGGAGGGTATCGCGCCATGCGTAGATACGATTTAGCACCACTATTACGTTCATCCGTCGGCTTTGACCGCTTTGATCAGTTGTTTGATGCCGCCAGGCGCAGCGACACAGCCGCCAACCCCTATCCCCCTTACAATATTGAGAAATTGGATGACGACTACCGCATTTCCATGGCGGTGGCGGGGTTTAGCGAGGACGATATCGAGATCACGGTGAAGGAAAACACCCTGATCGTGGAAGGCCGCCCACTGGTGGAACGCGAAGGCGTGGACTATCTGCACCACGGTATCGCCGGACGCGGCTTCGAGCGGCGTTTCCAGTTGGCCGAAAACGTCAAGGTCACCGGCGCCAGTATGGAAAATGGCCTGCTGCATGTGGAATTGCAGCACCATACGCCGGAGCACATGAAACCGCGGCAGATTGAAATTGAGAAATCAGCCGCCTGACCACACGACAATAGACCGGTAACCGGGCCCGCCATCCGTTGATGGCGGGCCCTTTCCTATTAATGCTAGGCTTGTCAGGCTGAATTTTACGAAAAAACGAGGGAAGCGATGCGAATCGAGCGCGTAGAAGCCTTTCAAGTTCAATGGTCACCCGATGACAGAGCCGCACAGCGCAGCGCCTTTGTGCGGGTTTGGAGCGATGACGGGCAATACGGCGTGGGCGAAGCCTCGCCCATGCAGGGCGGCCTCTCCTCGCTCGGCATGATTGTCCATGATATCGCGCCACGTCTGATCGGCGCCGACCCACTGGATCAAGCCGTGCTGCAGGACCGTTTGACCCATAGTCTGGTCAAGCTTGGCCCGGAAGGCGCCCTGACGGGAGCCCTGGCGGCGGTCGATATCGCCCTATGGGACCTGAAGGGCAAAATTTTCAACCAGCCCATTTATAAATTGCTGGGCGGTGCCTGGCGTACCGCGCTGCCATTCTATGCCTCTATCGGCGGCAACGGCGTGGAACGCAAGTTGGATGATGTTCTGCGCATTGTTGAAGAGCGTATGCGGGACGAACCGGCGGCCATCAAAATCCGCTTCGACAACGCCCGCGTCGATTTGGATAGCGATATTCCCGACCATCTCGAAAAGGCGCGCGCCGTTCGCCGGCTTGTCGGCGATGACTTCCCCCTCGCCTTCGATGCCAACAACGGCTATTCGACGGGCGGTGCCATCCGGGTCGGCCGGGTGCTGGAAGATCTTGGTTACTGGTGGTTCGAGGAACCGGTTCAGCATTATCACATCAAGGCCATGGGTGAGGTTGCCGCGAAATTGTCCATAACCGTATCAGCGGGTGAGCAGACTTATACGACCGGCGGTCTCGTCGAATTGATCGAAGCCGGCGTTCGCATGATCCAGCCCGATATCGTCAAGATGGGCGGCATCACCGGCTTGCAGCGCTGCGCGGCGCTGGCGCAGGCCCATGGCGTTGAACTGGTATCGCATCAGACGCAGCCAATGATCGGACATTTGGCGAATATGCATGTCTGCGCGGCCCAATTGCATGCCACCAAACCCTGCGAATGGAACGACCCCAGCAGCCGCATGCACGCGGTGTTCGACCGCCCGCCCCGCCCCGTCGATGGTCTGTTCAATCTGTCCGACGCGCCGGGACTGGGCATCGATTTTGTCGAAACTGAACTGCAAAAACGGCGCATAGACCTTTAATTCCAATGGACATCAACCGCCGCAGGTTGCCATAGCCCCCTTTTGCGCCCTTTACATTGTGTTAATAATCTATATATATAAAAATATCTTTATGTCGTTAGAGATATTTGGGCAAAAAAATGGAATTGCTTTTGCAGGGGCTACGCGCGGCGGCGGAACCGACACGGTTGCGCCTGTTGGC
>CAYWYB010000052.1:0-21760 GCA_964462145.1 uncultured Rhodospirillaceae bacterium | reverse complement strand
ATCAGGGCGGCGGTGGCGATGCCAAATTCGTCCGCCCCCAACAGTGCGCCAATAACCACGTCCCGGCCTGTGCGCAGACCGCCATCGACCTGCACCGCGATGCGGCCTCGCAGGCCGTTCATCACCAGGGTCTGATGGGTTTCCGCAAGACCGATTTCCCACGGACTGCCGGCATTCTGGATCGAGGTGATGGGCGAGGCGCCGGTGCCGCCGTCATAGCCCGAAATTGTGACATGGTTTGCATGCGCCGTGGAGAGGCAGGCAGCAACCGTGCCCACGCCCAGTTCGGACACCAGCTTGACCGAAATGCGTGCCTCCGGGTTGACGTTCTTCAGATCATGGATAAGCTGCGCCAGATCCTCGATCGAATAAATATCGTGATGCGGCGGCGGTGAAATCAGGCCCACGCCCGGTGTTGAATGGCGCACCCGCGCGATCCATTCATCAACCTTGTGGCCGGGTAATTGTCCACCCTCGCCAGGCTTGGCGCCCTGGGCCATCTTGATCTGGATATCGGATGCGTTGACCAGATATTCCGCCATCACGCCAAAGCGGCCCGAGGCAACCTGCTTAATGCCCGAGCGCATGCTGTCGCCGTTTTTCAGGGGCCGGTAACGTTCGGCCTCCTCGCCGCCTTCACCGCTGTTCGACTTGCCGCCGATACGGTTCATGGCGATGGCAAGGTTGGTATGGGCCTCCCAAGAAATCGAGCCAAAGGACATGGCCCCCGTGGCGAAGCGTTTGAAGATCTCCGTGGCCGGTTCCACCTCGCTAAGATCGAGGGGCTGCTCGGCGAACTTGAATTCAAACAGGCCGCGCAGATATTTCAGCTTTTCGTCCTGCTCGTTCATGGCCCTGGCATAGGCCTGATACTTGCCCCGGTCACCGGCGCGCACCGCGTGCTGCAACAGGGCAACGGTTTCCGGCGTCCAGGCGTGTTCCTCGCCCCGCTGCCGGTAAGCCAACTCGCCGCCCGGGTCCAAGGTGTCGCGATAAGGCAGTACGTCCTTGAAGGCCAACAGATGCCGGCGCACGGTTTCCTCGGCGATTTCCGGCAGACCGACGCCATCGATGGCGCATCTTGTGCCTGTGAAGTGCTGATCAAGGAGCTCCTGGCTCAAACCAACCGCGTCGAAAATCTGCGCTCCGCAATAGGATTGATAGGTCGAGATGCCCATCTTGGACATCACCTTCAGGATGCCCTTGGCTACCGCCTTGATATAGCGGCGGTGCAGTTCTTCCTCTTCCAGATCCTCGGGCAGTTTTGGCCGCATGGCGGACAACGTATCAAAAGCCAGATAAGGATTGACCGCCTCGGCGCCGTAACCCGCCAGCAGGCAGAAATCGTGCACCCGCCGGGCCTCGCCCGTCTCCACCACCAGGCCCACTTCCGTGCGCTGGCCCGTGCGGATCAGGTGATGATGCACAGCCGCCGTGGCAAGCAGGATGGGAATGGCAACGCGATCGGCGTCAATGCCCCGGTCCGATAGAATCAGAATGTTATAGGGCCGCTTCACGACCTCCTCGGCATGCCGGCATAGAGCATCCAATGCCTCCGCCATGCCAGCCGCGCCTTCGGAGGCTGGATAGGTAATATCCAGAGTATAGGTGCGGAATACCTGGCCGACCTGGTTCTCGATCCGGCGAACCCGTTCCAAATCCATGTTGGTCAGGATTGGCTGCCGTACTTCCAGGCGCTTCTTCGTACCCGCATCGTCGGGGTCCAGCAGGTTTGGACGGGGCCCGATAAGCGATACCAGCGACATTACCAGCTCTTCCCGGATCGGATCGATCGGCGGGTTGGTAACCTGGGCAAAACACTGTTTGAAATAGTCGAACAGCCGCTTGGGCCGGTCCGACAATACCGCTAAGGGTACATCCATGCCCATGGAGCCAATGGGATCCTGTCCCGTCAGGGCCATTGGCGTGAGGAAAAACTTGGTGTCTTCCTGGGTGTAGCCAAAGGCCTGCTGGCGGTCCAACAAGGTGCGGGCATCGGGCGTCATGGGCCCGACTTCATCGGGCAGATCTTCCAACTGGATTTGCGTCTCATCCAGCCATTTCTGATATGGCTTGGCCTGCGCCAGGGATGCCTTGATCTCCTCATCGCCGATGATGCGGCCTTCTTCCAGGTCGATCAGGAACATCTTGCCCGGTTGCAGGCGCCATTTCTGGACGATCTTTTCCTCCGGCACATCCAGCACGCCGACTTCCGAACCCATGATCACCAGATCATCGTCGGTCACCACATAACGTGCCGGGCGCAGGCCGTTACGGTCGAGGGTGGCGCCGATCTGCCGGCCATCGGTAAAGGCGATGGCGGCGGGGCCGTCCCACGGCTCCATCAGGGCGGCATGGTATTCGTAAAATGCGCGCCGGTCGGCATCCATCAGGGCGTTATCGTTCCAGGCCTCGGGGATCATCATCATCATGGCGTGGGACATGGAATAACCGCCCGCCACCAGCAATTCGAAGGCGTTGTCATATGTCGCCGAGTCCGAGGCGCCATCGCCGATCAGCGGCCAGAGTTTGTCCAGATCGTCACCCAATACGGCCGAGCTCATGGTCTGCCGCCGCGCCGCCATCCAATTGATATTGCCGCGCACGGTGTTGATTTCACCATTATGGCAAAGATAACGGAATGGCTGCGCCAGGCTCCATGATGGGAAGGTATTGGTCGAGAAACGCTGATGCACCAGCGCCAGTGCGGATTCCGCCCGCTCGTCTTGCAGGTCGAGATAATAATTCGACAGATTGCCGGATAGCACCATGCCCTTATAGACAATGGTGCGGGTGGATAGGGAGGTGATGTAAAAGGCGTCGACCGCCTCGGCTGCGCTTTTCCAGATCACCCGATGGGTCTGCTTGCGGATGACAAACAGCTTGCGCTCGAAGGCGTCTTGATCCTTGGTTCCCGGGCCGCGGCCGATAAAGAATTGCCGGATCAGGGGCTCGTCCGGCTTAACGCTTTCGCCGAGGCAGGAATTGTCCACCGGCACATCGCGCCAGCCCAGGCAGATCTGTCCTTCGTCGGCCGTGACCTGTTCGATCGCGGCGGCGCATTTGGCTGCCGTGTCTGCCTGACGGGGCAGAAACAGCATGGCGACGGCGTAGTCTCCGACCGGGGGCAATTCGATGCTGTTGCCAGCGGCATCCTTGGCGCAATCTTCGCGGAACAGCCGGTCGGGAATCTGCAGCAGAATTCCGGCGCCATCGCCGGCCAACGGGTCAGCGCCAACCGCGCCCCGATGGTCGAGATTGACCAGGATCTGTAGCCCCTGACGAATAATTTCATGGCTTTTGCGGTTCTTGATATTGGCCAAGAACCCAACGCCGCAATTTTCGTGCTCGTTTTCCGGGGTGTATAAGCCTTGCGGCTCTGGCAAGCCCCTAACATTCATATCGTAACTTCCCAATTAACTATTAGTCCCAACACACCGATATCCGCTCCACAAACCGTTTCCACGATTGCTTCCGCGGACTGCCAAAAATTTTTCATAGCGCCGGCTCTGGGCGAGCCTTTCCATGCGCTTCATCGTCATTTATGCCCGACTGGTCAAGTCCCAGGTCTTGTCCCCAACCTAGTCATCATCCAACCGGGCAAGTGCGGCGTGCGCGCCTCTATAACACAAAATTCCAGAAAGCGTGAATCGTAGCGTCGCCGATAGGTTATTTTCTCTATAAAATTGTTTTAAATACTATTTAACACACACAAAGATGGCAATTTGTCGCTATTTTGAATAAAAATCGACCCTTTCGGCGGCAAAAACCGTCCCTGATCCCGCCATAGCCAATGCTGTTCCATTCGAAAACGGGCATGGCATGCGTTGCGATCGGAGGCGTAAATATGACTGGTAATGATAGCGGCAACGCGATGACGGAGATCGCCTTGGCTCTCGCCATGGCATTTTTCGCCATCATGATCCTGACCATGGTGTCCATGGGCGGCGGCGGCCGGGCTGGCCCGGCTGGCGTAGTGACACCGGCAACTGCAACGGTTGGGGCAAAATCCAGTATCAAGGCGCCGCCCGATGGTCTGCGATTGCTGCCCCCCGCCAGTCAGGCAACAACCCGTGCCAATGCCGGTTCCTCCCCCATGTTGCAGCCGCGCCAGCTAATTATCTTCAGCGGCGGCCGCTTTTTGAATGAAAAGCTGCAGCCCCTGACGCCAGCGGCCATGCAGAGCATGGCGCAACCGGTTCTGGCGGTTTCGCCTGAGTTGTCCCTGGCCCAGGTCATGGCGGCGAAGGATCGCTTGAGCCTGCCCGGCCTGACCGTCACCACCCTCAACCGCCAATGGCTTGATGCCCTGAAGGAGCACCACAAATGATACATTTCCTTATCCTGAAAGCTTTGCTGCTGGGTTTTGGCCTGGTTATCGGCGGGCTGATTAATAGTGCCGAGGCGCGGCCCGATCCGGGAACATTCGCGCGCGGCCATATTATGCGCCTGGTCGTGGCGGAGGCGGAGGCGACAACGGTGCCGCCGTCTCTGGCCTTGGCCCTGGCCAAGGTCGAGTCCGATTTTCAGGCGGCGGCGCTGTCGAATAAGGGTGCCCGGGGGGTGATGCAGATCATGCCCCGCACGGCGCGCCAGGAATTCGGTGTTGCCGCTGACGAGCTGTGGCAACCACGCCTGAATATCCAACTGGGCTTGAGCTTTCTGGAGCAGTTGATCGGGCGCTATGGTGGACGCTGGGATCTGGCGCTGTCCCACTATAACGGCGGCAGCCTGCGCGGCACGGGCGCCCAGGCAAGGCCTCACGGCTATACCCGGCGCTATGTGCAATCCGTGCTGCGCTGGCAAAAACGCTATGCCGCGCAAGCCATGCTTTGGCGCGATGCCGCCGCCAAAAAAGCGCCGCAAGACTGGACGCCGGCGCGCACCGTTCCGAAGACGGCAGAGGTTGTCCGTTCCGCCGTGGCGGAGGATGAGGCCACGATTGATTGGCGTCTGCAGAGGCGTCTTGCCATGATCCGCGAGGCCCGCGAGGAGCGGCGTGCCGCCCGCGCCGAACATAAACGCCGCCGCTTGCTTCGCCTCCGCCGTGCCCGTGAGCGTGGGCGCGGTTGGGGCCATCACCACGATCTGGACGATTTCGCCCATCACTCCCATCACTCCCTGGGCCGGCGAGGCTGAGCCATGCGGTACGCTTTCGCCATGCTCGCTGTTGCGGTGCTGCTGTCCCTGACCGGCACCGCCGGCGCTGCCGGCAACCGCCTGGCGCTACAGCGGCTGGTGGTCGTCGAGGCGCGCAACATGGGCGTGGCACCTGGGCTGGCCCTGGCGGTGGCCCATGCGGAATCCGACTTCAATCCGAAAGTGCTCTCCCACAAGGGTGCGCGCGGGATCATGCAGATCATGCCGCGCACCGCCTGGGAGGAATATGGCATTGCTCCCGACCAGCTCTGGCAGCCGCGCATCAATGTGCGTCTGGGCCTGCATTTCCTCAAACGTCTGCTGCGCCGGTACCGTGGCCGTGTCGATTTGGCGCTGTCCTATTACAATGGCGGCTCGGCGGTGGGGGACCTGCCGCGGGCCCGGATTATACCCGCGACCTATCCCTATGTGCGCAAGGTTCGAAAACTTCGGCTAAACTACCGGCGGATGGTTCGGAAAGGCACTTATGATGAGTGAACAGCAATTGCTAGGCAGCGGCGCTGACGGACAGTTTCTGGCTGATTTTAGCAGCTTGGCGGAGGCCGCGTCCGTTTCGGGGGAACAAAAATACCCGGCCCGCGCCCTGGCCGCACTGGCGCAATTTCTGGTTGGCCGGGGCGGGGCGGGGCATCGCGATACGCCGCTGTTCGAGTTGTGTCATCTGGTCAACATCGTTGCCGGAGCCGTCGGCGGCGAAGCCGGTTCGGGGCCGGATACTATTCTGAACGACCGCTGGGGGTTCTTTCTTGGCCAGGATCACGTTACCGCCGCCGGCTGCCGGGCCGAGCTACAGGCCCTGCAGGCGCGCTCGGGCTGGTGCCGGGCCGGTTTTTCATGGGCTGAAAACGGCGTTGCGGTCAGCTATGGCGATGATGTCTTCACAGTAACTTATGGCCGTATGCCGTTCCTCGCGGCATTGTTTGAATTCCTTGCCGGCATGGATGATTTCTCCTTTCACCAGGCGTTGAACGACCTCCTCGATCGAATGGTTGCATCCGGCGATAGCCTGCGCGCCATCCAGGATGGCGCAAACGGCATCGCGGCGGCCATGCGGCGTTACCGCAACGCGCACCTTGAACAAGGCATGCATGACGAGGCCTTTACCGCAATTCTTGATTATCTGCGGCAAAGAGGCGAGGGGCAAAACTGCAATTTGGCCGACGATGATATCCTGGAGTTCTGGCGCCGTCACAACGGCGGCGACTTCCGCACCTATCGCAAGGCCTTTACCCGTTTTGCCGATTTCACCGCCGCCATGGCCTCGGTCCAGGCGCGCGGCCAGGGCGAGGGCGCGGCCCCCTTGGGCGCGGCGCGGGATCTGGGCGAGGTGGAGCCCGACGATGTGAACCATTCCACCGCCGCCCTGGGCGATCTGGCCGGCTGGAGCGATCCCTTGGCGCTGCTCGATAGCGGCCCGGCGGCGGAGATCAAGTTTTTTACCCAATCAGGCGAGCGGGAACCTCTCGCACCTCTCGCCGCATTTGGGCCGTTCGCGCGGCGGCTGCCCCTGGCTTTTTCCCGTTATTTGGCATTCGGCGCCGTGCAGGCGGCGATTACCACGGCGTTGCAGTTCCATCCCGGCAGGGCGGTGGAGGCACGATTGCTAAGCTGCGCGGCGGCGGAGCCCTACGCGGCGCGCCGGCAGCTTTATGAGAGGCTGCGGGACCATCTTGCCCGCCTGCGCAAGGCGGCCTTCCACGCCCTAACCCAGGTTGGCAATCAACTGGGCGATCAGGCGGGCGGTTGGACCGGCGTTGGCCGTGGCGCGGCTGTTACCGCGCTGGCGGTGATGACGCCGGAGCGCTTGTTCGAGCTTGCCCGGCGCGAAGTGGACGATGGCCGGGAGCCCTCGGCGGCGCAAATGGTGGCGTTGACGAAAGACGCCGCCAAGGCATTCCGTAATATATCCCGCCGTGGCTTCGAGGCGGAGGCGCTGGCGGACGAGGGGCGTCAGGAGGGCTTTCGTGTCGGGGCGGGGGTATTGTCCGCCTTGGGCGATGTCTTGAACGGCTATCTTGGCGGTTTGGATGGATTGGATCAGGATAGCGGGCTGGACGCTTTGTTCGCGGCGGACAGCGCCATCTTTGCCACGGAATTCGACAAGCTTTATGGAGTGAGGGATGATTGAGATGGACATGCCGGATGCGGCGGAAGAGGCGGCGGCGCGGCAGCGCTTCGCCGAATTGTCCGATAGCCGTGCTTTGTTGGAAGCCGGCGGCGATACCACTGCCGCCGCAATTTCCGCCAGCCGTCTTTATGCCCACGCCATGGCCGCGCTGCCCGCGCCCGACGCAGCGCTGGAAGCTGCCTTGAGTGGAAATTTGTCCCTGCGCCGGAGTTATCGCGGCTTCCTGGCGGCGGCGGCCACCTATCGGCTGGGCGAGGTGATGGCGGCCAGCACCGAGCAGATCCCAACCCGGCGCGGCGTCGGCTGCCGGATCACGGTGGAGCCGTCCCAGGCGGAAGCGGATCAATTCATTGTCATCGTTGAACTGGATACGGGCGCCAAGGATCCAGCACCCACGACCCTGTTGCTGTGCGACCGGGATGACCGCTGTTTCCGCTTTCCCCTGCCCAGCCCACATCGCGGTGTCATGCAATTTATTGTCACCGCCGATGATCCGATCCTGCCCCTGTTGCGCGACCCCCGGACGGAGGCGCTGTTGCGGTGACGCAAATTGCCATCTTTGTTCTGACCACCGGCGGCCTGGTGCAGATCCAGCGGATTACACGGGAACGCGCGCCCTTGTCCATGATGGTGCTGGGGCGCGGCTCCGAACGATTGGCGGTCAGTGACCGCTATGACGATTTCGTCTATCCCGGCGGCGGCCCCGTGGAGCGCTTTTTTGGCCCCTTTCCCGAGGGCGGCTTCCGCCTGGAAGTATCCGCCCCCATCGATAGCGGCGATAGCTGGCAGTTGGCGGCCTTCATGGCCCATGCGGTGCTGGCGGCGGACGATTGCAGCCTGTGCCGCGAGGTTGAAGCGGCGGAATTGATCGTTTGCCTGACCGGCGTAGTGGATTTTGACGGCCAGGTAGGCGGCGTCGGCCATATCCCGGAAAAAATGCAAGCAGCCGAGGCGCGGCTGCGTGAATGGGCCGCAGGCGAAACGGTGCCGCTTATCGTGGTGCCCAACGGGCCGGATTACGAGCGTCTGCTGGCCATTGATCCGCCGGCGGGCGCACCCTGCCGGGCGGCGAACGTCGGCGACGTGTGCAAATTGATTGGTGTTAAGCCGCCGGCGGCGGCAATGGTTGCGCCAGAGCCCGTGAAACCGAAAGCAAAATCTCGCAGGCGATGGATTTGGCCCCTGATGGCCGTGATCGCGGCCGTTGCCGTTCTGTTGCTATTGCCGTCCGAGAAAATCACCGAGGTAACGCCGCCGCCAAAGGTGGTCAAGGCGGTTCCGTCGGAGCCAAAGCCTCCCGTCGTCGCTTCGCAGGCAAAGCCGCCAGAAACGCCGGCTCCCGCGAAGATGCCTGCCGTGGAACAGCAGCCGGCAAAGAAGCCGATTGCCGTGAAGCCCGCCGCGCCAAAGCCGTCGGTTCCCAAGGCCAAACCCGTTACCGCCGCCAAGGACCTGGTGCCGCCCGCCAAGCTTCCGGCTATTGCCGTGCTGGAGCGTTATGCACCGGCGGGCCAGGGCTGCGACCAGATCTATTTCGGCAAGGCCGAGGCGGTCATGCGTCCGGTTCCGGTGCTGGTGCCGGGCCGGTTTAAGGCCTCGGCCGGCGATGGATTATGCGGCGTTTTGCTGCGGATAGAGTTGGGCGCCGAGGAGCGCTACGCCCAGGTAAAACTTGAAGTGCTCGAGGGCCGGTTGGTCGGCGCCTTGCGGCCGCCGGGGGACCTGAGCGGGCGGCGGCTGGTTACGGGGCGTCGGGATTGGAGTCTGGACTTGCCCCACCGAGGTATGGGATCAGTGCGTTATCGATTGACGCTGACAACTTCGGAAATGCCAATCCGCGCTGGGAGTGGGGTAGACCAGGGGTCGCGGCATTCCATCAGCCTGTTGCACGAGGTTCTGCGTTAAATATTCATGACAGAGGCAAAATCAGATGACGGCGCGGGCCGGGGGATTGAGCGCCGGGTGCTGATCGCCATGAGCGCGCTGGTGACTATCAACCAGCTCGGCTTTGGCAGCGTTATTCCGGTCTTGCCGCTGTATGCGCAATCTTTCGGCGTGCCGGCTTCGGCTATCGGCATGGCGGTGGCCATCTATGGTCTGGCGCGGTTTTTCGTTGCCGTGCCGTCGGGCCAGTTGTCCGACTGGCTTGGCCGCCGCCCGACCCTGGCAATCGGCGGCCTTATTTCGGCGACGGGCAGTTTTTGGTGCGCGGCAGCCACCGCTTATCCCGAATTCATCGTGGCCCGCTTTGTCTCGGGCTTTGGCGCCGGCATTATTCTCACCACGGGGCAGGTGGTGCTGGCTGATATATCGACGCCCGAGCGGCGGGGCCGGATCATCGCCATCTATCAGGGCAGTTTTCTTTTCGCGGTGGGTATCGGGCCCTTGCCGGGCGGTCTGTTGGCGACCCATTTCGGCCTGGCGGCGCCGTTTCAGGCCTATGGCTGCGCCTCGCTACTGGCCATGCTGGTGGCCTGGTTCGCGGTCAAGGAAACCAAGGGTCTGGGACATTCGGGCGCGGGCATGGGTGGGCCAGGGGCTTTCACCTATTGGCGCCAGGTGCGTTTGCTGATGGGGCAGGTCGGCTTCGTCCTGGTTTCCATTGTTTCCTTGATCAACGCGGTGACGCGGACCGGCGGGCTGTTTACGGTCGTGCCGGTATTCGCCGCCGTGCATCTGGCACTGTCCGTGGCCCAGATCGGTTTCGGCATGGCCTTGGGCAGCGTGGCCGGCCTGATCGCGGCATATCCGACCGGCGTTCTGGTCGACCGTTTCGGTCGCAAAGCCGTCATCGTGCCCTCAACCTTGATCACCGGTGCTTCCATGCTGCTGTTCATGCTGGCGCCGGGTTACATTTGGTTCGTGGCTGCCTGTGTGGTCTGGGGCATTGCCGCCTCGGTCGGGGGTACGGCGCCCGCGGCCTATGCCGCCGATAGCGCGCCGCCGGGCATGAACGCGGCGGCCATGAGCACCTTCCGCATGGTGGGTGATCTTGGCTATGTCATCGGGCCCATCACCCTGGGCTTTATCGTTGATATTCAGGGACCTCAAACCGCGCTGCTGGTGACCGCTACGGTGATCGTTGCCGTTGGCATGCTGTTCCTGAAATTCGCCCCGGAGACCTATTCGGGTTCAAGAAAATAGCCTTTTTCTGAAATTATTTTGGCCCTGGGCGGAAAACCCGCCCTGGCCCCTGCATAGCCAGTCCTGAAACCGAACAACTGTGAAGGGGCTGGCTCATGCACCGGACAAATCAACTATTGACGAAAAGCGCGTTGGCACTTGGCATGGCGTTGTTGGCCACGGCCTGCAACCCCGTGACCACGGCGCAGCAGCACGAGGGCATCGGCTTTCGTCAGGCCCGTTATGCCGAGATTTCCGCCATGCGCGGCTACCGCCAGTGCCGCGACGACGCCCTGGCGTTGGACGGGCAAGCCAGGGCCGAAGGCTCCTCTGCGCGCTATCTCGCCTCGGCCCGCTTGTTGGATAAATGCGAGGCCGAGGTTGGCCCCGAGGCCGCCGGCGTTGCTGTCGATGAACGCATGCGCGCCTACGCGGTGGGAATCCAGAACCATTTCAAGGGCGGCGACGTGGCTCAGGCCCGGGCCAATCTGGGGACGTTCAAACAGACGTTCCAGGGCGCCGATCTCTATTTTGCCGATGGCTCTTCCTTCGTGGAAAGCATGGAAATTCTGCTCGGCCTGCGTGACCGCAAGGCGGTGGGGCAATTCTCTGTCGCCAACGTCTCCGCCGATCTTAAGTCCGAATTGCGCCGGGTGCGTTATTGGACCCGGAACTAGGGGAGGGGATGACGATGAAACCGTCGAAACAGGCACTCTTTATCGGACCCAGTCTGGCCTTGGTCCTAGCTATGTTCGCACCGAATTATGCGTTGGCCAAGAGCGCCGAACTGCCCAGCTGGCAGCCCGTGGCCAGCGAGAAGCTGATCAAGCTGCCGGCCAACTACCTGAAGAAATCGTTGGATCATGACTTTGCCCAGTCCGCCCTGTCCGGCGCGATCCAGGAAGCGGACAGCGAAATAGGCTTGAAAGGCCAGACCCTGGAAGATTTGCGCACCGCCATTCAGCAGGCGGATGGTGAGTTGAAGGTGGAATTGCGCCATCAGTTCCTGGCGCAAAAGCGGGAATTCATCACCCTGATGAAACGCAAGGCCGACCTGCGTCAACGGCATATGCGGACCAAGCAACGGACCCTGGAGCGGTTGTTGAAAAAGCTGGGCCAGGAAAAGGGCGCGATGACGCCGGCGCGGCTGCAACTGGTTTCGCAACAACAGCAGGCCCGCGAGCGCTTCAAAGGCTCCCTGGCCAAGGTCGACTTGGCCGTACTGTCGGCACCGACCGTGCCGGAAAGCAAATATGCCCAGGAATACGCCGCCAATATGAGCGCGGTGGAAACCCTGGCCGCCGCCATTCGGGCCCATCCCATGAATAACCAGCCGCAACTGCCCGGTCAGCCGGCCAGCAAGGCCGACTTCATCCGCCAGATGCTGGCCGATACCCAGGCCGGCGTGGCGATCCTGGAGCAGGAACAGAACATCATTGGCTATATGGCCAAGCTGGTCGCCCTGGACGCCATGGCCCTGTCGGAAACCGTGATGGATGCCGAACTTGGGGACGGCGAGCTTCCGATCAGCGCGAAACCGGCCTCGGCGGTAAAATATTTCGTCAACTGATCATTTGCAGCGAAGGAACATGATCATGAAACAATCCCTGAAAATTGCTATGCCCATGGCGGCGCTCCTTGTCGCCATCGCCGTCGCGGCTCCCGCGAAGTCCGACACCCTGGCCAATATGGAGCGGGAGCGCGCTTTGCTGATCGAGACCATGCTGGATGGCGAAATCACGCCCGCCGAACGCCAGGTCCGCCTGGAAGGCGCGCAGCGGCGCCTGTTGGATCTGGAGCGCATGGTCCTGCGCGATGACAAGCTGGTGGGCCGCAATACACCCCAGGTGCGCCGCGCCTTCGCGAATTACGACCTGACCTTTCTGGTGCATGCCTCGGCCGAGAAAAGCCGCGCCATGGCCGATACCTGGCTGGCGCAACTGGGCATCTCGACGCAAAGCGTGATGTCGGCCAAGCAGGGGCGGCGCTAGGATGTCGGCGGTCATAGGATTGCTGAACGGTGGCTCCCGCGCCCTCAGCTATTTCCTCGGCGCCGTGGTGCTGGTCCTGGCCCTGTCCCTGGCCATGGGCGCGCCCGAGCCAGGCGATATCCTGGCCTGGGCCGCCCGTGTCCTGGGCGGGGTTTTTCTGGGCCTGCTGTCCGTATTGATCCTCGCCACCCTGTATTGCTGGCAACGGCTGCTGGACCGGAACCTGCGCGCCGAACAGCGCCAGGCCTGGCACGAGGCCGGCCTGCATGCCGCCAACGGCATCGCCACCCTGGCCCTGACCTATACCTTGTTTGGCATTTCGCTGGGCATCGGCGAGTTGGCCGGGCAAAGCCTGACGCCCGAAACGGTGCAAGAGGTTATCCGGGGCCTGACTGAGCGTTTCAGCCTGGCCTTCATGACCACGGTCATCGGTCTGCCGACCTCGGCCCTGCTGCGGGCCCTGTTGTCCATAAGCGCGGCCTGGGTAGAGGCGAAAACATCTTCGAAAGGAGTAATCCCATGCGGTTCCTGATCTTCAATCTCGTCGTCGTTGGCGCCCTGTTCTATCTTTTCACCGGCGGCCAACTGCCGCTTCCCGAAGATGCTAATGGCGTACTGCACAAGGTCAGCGCCGCCGCGAAAAGCACGGTCACAGCCGGGCGCGAAGCCACGGCGGCGATGGTTGAAAAGGTCATGGATGAGGCCCCGGCGCCAATACAGGCCGCCCCGGTTGAGGTGCCGGTCCAGGCCGCCGTGCCGCCGATCCCGGTGCAGCCCAGGTTGGCGGCGCCAGAGGCGCCCGCGATCAAGAAAACCGGCGGTCGCGCCACGAACCCGAACCTGATCCCGCCGGCCATTGCGGACGGTGAGGTACGGCAACGCCGGGCGGAAGTTCTGGCCACGGGGCCCGTCGCATCGGTCAACGGTCAACCCAGCTTCATGAGCCCCAGCCAACGGCGGCGTGAGCTGCATGCACTTTCCGAAGAGATGGAGCTGTTGTTCGCCTCCAGCCGGATGAACTAGGCCATGCCGCGCCGACTGCTCATTGGCGGTGCGTCCGTGGGCTTGTCCGCCCTGTTGGCGGTGCTGCTGATCGCCAATGCGCCCCTGCAGCAGGTACCCCCGAAACCCCTCGAAGCGGCGCCCGTGAAACCGGCACCGAAACAGCCTGAACCCCGTGCCGTGCTGCTGCCCGCGCCGCCGCGAAAAGCACCGCCGCCGCTACTGCGCACCTTGCAACCCAGCATCAAGGCGAAAACCAAGGCGGCACAGGTGCAGCCCCTGCGGCCCAGCCCTATAAAGAAGCCCGTTCGAAAAGCGGCGCAAAACCCAACTCCGCAGCCGGTAAAGGTCGCCAATGCAGCGGACATCAAAGCCGAAACCGCACAGGGCCGGGTTTTGCTGCGCCTGTTGGAGCATGGCCAGGGACCGGCGATCGAGCTGGCCTGGCCTAATTCGGCCAGCGAGCGGGCTGGACTGTACAGGCACTTGCGTGATTGCTTTGGCATGCGCGTGGCGCTTAGCCCAGGCGTCGGCGAATTATATGTGGCCGAGGCTGCGCCGGGGCAAAACTGGCATCCCAACCATGATCGATACAGCGGCTTTGCCAGGCAGCCCAGCGGCCAATTGACCGATGCCGAACGCCGGGACCTGCGCGCCATTGCCCGGCGTCACGGCCTCTCGCGCGGGAGCCCGGCCATGCGGGTTTTTCCGCGCCGGGTCGATGCGCATCTGCTGGGCGGCCTGGACCGAATACTGAATGGCGCATATGGCAGCGCCAGCGCCATCAGGGCACGCTACGCGTTTAACGGCGTCGCCGTTCAGGTCCGCGATATAGAGGTCGATGGCCGCGCCGTGCCAGGCACAATCGAGCTGAAAACGCCTTGCCGGGAGACCGGATAATGGTTTGGCGCGCAAAAGATTTATTGGGGGGCGTGATTCTGACCTGCCTCGTGCCCATCGCCAGCATTGCGGCGCCAACCGGGGCCCTGCGCGCCTACTATGACGAGGCGCCGCGCTGCGTGGTTGTGCTGCCCGGCCCGGATGACGCGGGGATCGCCGCCGGTAAACGTATCAGCGCCGCCCTGGCCCGGCAGCTTAGTGGCCGGGTGGCGCGGGTGATCCACCCGGTCGAGCGCCGCCGTCTGGTGCGCGCCATGGCGGTGGATCTGGAACATCCCGCCGACGCCCGCCATTTCGCCGCCGCCACCTCCTGCCCGGCCTTCCTGAGCTGGCGGGTGTTGCGCGCGGGACAGGACAATGCCTTAGTCTGGTCGCAAAAATATCTGCATCTTGGCGCCGAGATTATCCGGGCCCGTGACGGTGCTTTGCTGTGGCAGTCGCACGCGGCGGCCTCGCGCAATTCGGGTGATCCGCCGTTGTCGCTGTTTTCACTGCCCATCGCTATTCTGCGGGCAGCGGCATTCGAGGGCGATGACGATGCCGTTGCCTCGATGCTCGACGATCTGGCCCGGCGTATGCTGGCCAGCCTGCCCGATCTTCGTTAGCGCGCTATGGCTGCTATCGGTTTGGATCGAGCAGGGGAAAGGCGCTGAGGACATCCGGGGCATCCGCCACCGGCGCGTTGGTAATGCATTCCGGCCCCAATTGATCCAATCGCGTCAGGCCCAGCAGTCCCATGGCGATCTGCATCTCCTCGGCCAGCAAATCCATGGCCCGCGTCAGGCCTTCTTCGCCGCCCGCGCCCAAACCCATGGCGGTCAGGCGGCCCAGGCCGACCACGTCGGCGCCCAAGGCTATCGCCTTGATCACGTCCGTGCCGCGCAGGAAGCCGCCATCGACGATCACCGCCGCCCGGTCTTCCATGGCATCGACAATCTCGGGCAGCACGGCCAGGGCGCCTTGGGCCTGGTCCAGCTGCCGGCCGCCATGATTGGAAACCCAGACCCCATCGACGCCCAGATCGCAGGCGATGACCGCGTCTTCCGCCGTCATCACGCCCTTGATCAACAGCGGGATATCGTGTTTTGCCTTGAAGCGTTCCACGTCCTTCCAGTTCAGCGCCGCTTGATGGTTCTGCCCGCCGGCATCCCGGCGCCATGGCTTGACGAAGCGGTTGACGATATCCCGCTCGCGGCGGCTATAGACCGCCACATCCACTGTCAGGCAAAAGGCGGTGTAACCGGCGGCAATGGCCCTCTCGGCATGTTCGTCGACCCAAGCATCGTCACCGCGCACATAAAGCTGAAAAATTTTCGGACCGGGCGCCGCTGCCGCCGTTTCCTCCAGACCGGGGGCAGAGACCGAGCTGAGCGTGGTCATCATGCCGTGGCGGGCCGCCGCCCGCGCCGCCGCCGCGCCGCCCTCGGGATCAAAAGATTGTAGCGAGCCGATCGGCGCGAATGTCAGGGGCAGCTCCAGATCGGCGCCGAGGAACTTGCTCGACAGGCTGATATCCTGCACGTCGCGCAGTACCCGGGGGCGTAGGGCCAGGCTGTCGATGGCCATGCGGTTGCGCTTGGCGGTGGTCTCCGTCTCGGTCGCGCCGCGCATATAGTCCCAGATATTGCGGGGCAGGCGGCTGCGCGCCTCGGCGGCGATTTCGTGCAAGGCTTGAAAGCGCAACTGGGTGCCGCTGCTACTACGATTGTCTCGAAACATATTTAGTCTTCCACTGCTGCTAATTTCAGAACCTTGGCCTTTGCGTAGGTCAATTTCGTGGTGATTTTGCCCGCGCCGTTGAAATGTAGAATATCCAGGCCCCGCCAGCCGGCCCGGCCGCGCGGGGTGTCGAAACTGCACAGCCACGAGATCATGGTTTTACCCTGTTCCGGGTCAATGAACAGGTCCTCGGCGGCGAAACGCATGACGCCGAATTCACCATCGAACTGCGGTTGAAAGGCGGCACGGATGGCATCCAGACCTTCCGCCATGGTGCCGTCATGCTGGTCATAGGCCGCACCATCGTCGGCGAAGTAGCTCATCATGGCGTCCAGATCATTGTCGTTAAAGGTCTCGGTGAAGTCCTTGGTCAGTCGTTCCAAGGCCTCCCTGTCCAAATTATTATTGCTCATGATGCTTCTCCTCAATCGTAGCCGAACAGCCAGCGCGATACGCCGTCATGGATGTTGCAGACCGAATGGACCGCATGGGCGGGAATGAAGACTTCATCGCCCGGTCCCATTTCCAGGCGCGTATCGCCCACGGTCATTTGCAAGCGGCCCTCGACCACCACGACCAGTTCGTTGGTGGCATGGGTGAAATCCAGCCATTGCTGCCCGGGCGGGTCAACGAACAGGTTGCAGGAATAGCCCCGTTGCCGCCAATCGGCGGCGACCTGATCGGAATTGACCGGTGCCGCGAATTTTCCGGGCTGTAATAGCTCGCTCATGGCTGTCTCCAAATTACCGCAACGAATGTAGTCAGCCCTTTTCCGCCGCGCCAGGGTTTTCCCGCCTGGAGCCCTAGAGCGAGGTCTTATGCCATATTCAAAAAGAGGTAGGTTTTGGCGAGGGGGCAATCAAGAAATGTAAATAAGGCAAGATTATAGAAAAAATTCAGAATGATCGATTTTTGCTAATGATTGCATAGTATCATCTCATATCTATATGAATCTAATAAATTGTTTCTGTAATGTTTCTTATGTGGCCTTATTTGATGATAAATGTTACGCTATTGAAATAGTTATAGTTAAGAATATTCTGAAATGTAATGAGTAAATTACATTTATTATTAGAAAATTATGATTTTATAGTAAGCATTTTGTCAATTTGAGATTAGAATTGAAATTATTTCTTAATAATTCGTCCCTACCTTCCGATTATAGAAACTGGACATAACAAGAGATATGGTCTGGGAAATAGCAAAATTGGCTTATGGCTTAAGAGGAATTGGGAAATGCGTTTAGGTAAGTTTTTGAATTTGAAGGCAATGAAGATTCGCACCCAGGTTTTGCTGGTGGTCGGGGTTGCGTTGCTGGGATATGCCACCATTGGCATCGTTTACTACCTTAGTGACGCCAAGCAGCAGTCACTGCAGGCGATACAGTTGAATGCCACGGCAGTGGTCAGGAATGTTAATGCCATTCAAACCGGCTTCCTGCAGGAACGCCGGGCGGAAAAGGATTTCTTCCTGCGTACCAAGGAGAAATATGCCAAGCGTCATGCCGCTACGGCGGCGGCCATTCAGCCGAACTTCGAAACTCTGACGAACTTGCTGCACGATCCCGCCGAAGTGGCCAAGGTGGAAAAAATGCACGAAGACTTCAATCAGTATGTGGCGCAATTCGTGAAAGTGGTCGCTGAACGAAAGCATATCGGGTTTTCGCCGAAAGAGGGCATGCGCGGTGCATTGCGTAAGGCAGTGCACAATGCCGAGACCAGGATTAAGAAATTGGATCTGCCTGTCCTGGAAGCGGCGATGCTGAGCCTGCGCCGCTCCGAGAAGGACTTCTTCTTGCGTCTTGATAGCAAGTATATCGGCAGAATGGAGAAGGGCGTGGCCCATTTCAATGCGGTCATTCAGGAATTCGTCCGCGATCAAGCCGACCGGGAATATCTCTCGAAGTCAGCGAAAATCTACCATGCGGGCTTCAAGAAGGTGTCCGCGAGCCTGCTGGCGGAAGGCAAGGACCGTAAGGTGTTAAGCTCCATTTTCGCCAAGATCGAGCCACAGTTGAAAGAGTTGCAGGACGACGCCAATGCGGAGTTTGACCTGGCCAACGTGCATCTTGAGGACAGCGCGAAGCTAACCTTCTGGGTTCTCATCGCCGCCATGCTGGTGTCCGCCGCCGTGGCCGCCGCCCTAGGCGTGGTCGTCGTGCGGATGCTCTCGGCCCCATTGGTCAGCATGACCGAGGCCATGGCCGATTTGGCAAACGGCGATCTGGAGATTGAGGTTCCGGCCCGCGATTTCGGCAACGAGGTCGGCGAAATGGCCGAGGCCGTCGAGACTTTCAAGCAGAACGCCGTGACAGCCCGGCAAATGGCCAAGGATGCCGAGACGCAACAGGCGGCACGGGAAGCGCGGGCGCAACAAATCCAAGAGCTGTGCGATACCTTCGATAAATCAGTCAATGCCGCCCTGGACAGCGTCACGACTTCATCCTCCGAGATGGAGGCGACGGCGCAGAACATGGCCTCCATGGCCGAGACCGCGGGCGAGCGGTCCCAGGCTGTTTCCGCTGCCTCGGGCCAGGCCAGCGGCAATGTGCAGACGGTGGCCGCGGCGTCCGAGGAACTGGCGGCCTCGATCCAGGAAATCTCCGGGCAGGTCTCTTCATCCTCCGATATCGCGCAGAGCGCGGTGACGGCGGCGGAGGAAGCCACCCAGCAGATCCAGGGTCTGGTCGAAGCCTCGCAGAAGATCGGCGATGTGGTTGACCTGATCAACGATATCGCCTCGCAGACCAACCTGCTTGCCCTGAACGCCACCATCGAGGCGGCGCGCGCGGGCGATGCCGGCAAGGGCTTTGCGGTTGTCGCTTCCGAAGTCAAGAACCTGGCCACGCAGACGGCCAAGGCGACCGAGGAAATCGGCGGTCAGATATCCTCCATCCGGGGGGCGACCGGCGAGGCCGTGACGGTGATCGAGAATATCGCTAGCACGATTGGCCAGATCTCCGAGATCTCGGGCTCCATCGCTGCCGCCGTTGAGCAGCAGGGTGCATCGACCGGCGAGATTAGCCGCAATGCTCAGGAGGCCGCTTCCGGTACCCAGCAGGTCAACGACAACATCTCCGGTGTCTCTGATGCGACAACGGAAACCGGCAAGTCCGCCGGCGAGGTGTTAATGGCCGCGCAGGATCTCTCCTCGCAATCGGAGAGCCTGAAACAAAGCATTGGCACCTTCCTGAAGGACGTCAAGGCGGCTTAGATCGGTCACTCCCTGACCTAACCCGTCACAATCCAGGCGCCCCGGCCGATAAACATCGGTCGGGGCGTTTGGCGTTTTGCCCGGCCTTCGGCGCTATATTTGGGCCAATTGTGCCGAACTATTTCTGTTCGGCGAGCTGTATGCGATTGGGAATAAAAAATTCGATATATCTAATCATAAAGTAGTAATTAGTAACAGATAAAATACAAAAAATTGGTATTCTTTGCAAAACTTTACAACAATAGGTGATGTCAATACATTCGAATACGCGTGTGTTCACCGCTCATTAATTTTCTTGGCGCTAAATTAGCACACACCAAGGTTACATTATAAATTCTTGATATAACTGATCGTTGTTTTGAATTTTTCTAAAAACGAGAGCTGAGCCTCCGTAAATTTCAAAGTGACGCGCCCTGATGACGGCAAACCAGCTGCACGACTGGGTTTATAGGAGAAGGAAACGAAATGAGCGACGTGACGGGAAATTCAGTAACAGGCTGGTTCGCCAACCTGAAGACCAAGCCGAAGATTCTGCTTGGTATCTGTTCACCCTTGGTATTGCTGGCCATTCTGGGCGGCGTATCGATTTTTGGCATCAACTCCATTGTCGGCACCAATAAACAGGTTGGCCACACCCATGTGGTGCTGGGCAAGGCGGCGGCCATCGTTGGTTCCGCCGTGGACATGGAAACCGGCATGCGCGGCTATCTCCTGGCTGGCAAGGACGAATTCCTGAACCCGTACAAGGGTGGCGAGGCCGCGACCTATAAGGGTATTGCCGAGCTGCAACAGACGGTCAACGACAACCCGGGCCAGGTCGCCCGCTTGGGCGAGGTAGAAAAAGTTCTGCGCGCCTGGCAGAAAGATGTCACCGAGCCGACGATTGGATTGCGTCGGCAGATCGGCGACGCGCGGACCATGAATGACATGGCCGCATTGGTCGGCGAGGCCCGCGGCAAGGTCTTCTTCGATAAGGTCCGCCAGCAGGTCGCGACCTTCCAGGAGCGTGAGACCAAGCTGTTGAAAACGCGCCGGGAAGACTTCAAGGCGGCGCAGGAAAGCGTCAAGACGGATTTCGGCCAGGTTGTAAAGACAATCGGCTGGGTCGGTCATACCCATGAAGTCCTGGCCTCGGCCCAGCGTGCCCTGGCCTTTGCCGTGGATATGGAAACCGGCATGCGCGGCTATCTCCTCGCCGGCGACGAAGGTTTTCTTGACCCCTACAAGGGTGGCAAGATGGGTTTCTATCAGGAAATCAAAAGCCTGAAGAAAACCGTCAGTGACAACCCGGCCCAGGTCGCGCGCCTGGACGAGATCGAGAAATTGATCAAGGGTTGGAACACCAAGGTCACCGAGCCCGCCATCGCCAAGCGCCGTCAGGTCAAGCGCGGCGGTGCCACCCTGGCCGATATCGAGGCCATGGTGAACAAAAAGGCCGGTAAGAAATATTTCGATGCCTTCCGCAAGAAAATCGCTGAATTCAGCACTATTGAGCGTGATTTGATGCTGACGCGTCAGGCCACGGCCGATACCGCCACCGCTCAGGTCACGGCCAATCTGGAAGTCATGCGCAAGAACGAAGGCTGGGTCACCCACACCTATGAAGTGCTGGCCCAGGCGGATGCGGTCATGGCCGCGGCCGTGGACATGGAAACCGGCATGCGCGGCTATCTGCTGGCTGGTAAGGAAGGCTTTCTTGACCCCTATGTCGGCGGTTCCGAGCGCTTCTTCGAATTGGCGGGCAGCCTTAGCGATACCGTCAACGACAACCCGGCTCAGGTCAAACTGCTGAAAGAGACCCAGGGCACCATCAGCGAGTGGAAGGAAAAGGTCACCGAGCCTGCCATCGCCTTGCGCCGCCAGATTGGCGATGCCAAGACCATGGACGACATGGCTGATCTGATCGGCGAGGCCCGCGGCAAGAAGTACTTCGACGAGTTCCGCCGTCTGATGGGCGAATTCTCGGCCGAGGAAGAGGGTCTGATGGAGATGCGCCAGTCCGGCAACGAGACCACGGTCTCCACCACCTATCTGTTGATTGCCCTGTGTGTCGGTATCGCCATCCTGATTGGCGTGGTGCTGGCCTGGGTCATCGGCAACGGCATTGCCAAGCCGATTGGTGCCATGGTCGAAGCCATGCTGAGCCTGGCCGGCGGCGACCGTTCGGTCGACGTTCCGGGCACCCAGCGCAAGGACGAGATCGGCGACATGGCCGGTGCGGTCCAGGTCTTCAAGGACAATGCGATCGAACAGGATCGCTTGGCCAAGGAAGCCGAGGCCGAGCAGCTTGCACGGGAAGCGCGGGCCAAGCAGATCGAAGATCTCTGCAATGCCTTCGACAGTTCCGTCAATGTCGCCCTGGACAGCGTCACGACTTCATCTTCCGAGATGGAAGCGACGGCGCAGAACATGGCCTCCATGGCCGAGAATGCCGGCGAACGGTCCCAGGCCGTTTCGGTGGCTTCGGGTCAGGCCAGCGGCAATGTGCAGACGGTGGCCGCGGCGTCCGAGGAACTGGCGGCCT